>DYEF01000070.1 GCA_020725805.1 Bdellovibrio sp. | reverse complement strand
TTGGGGACGGATTATCTGAAGTACTTAAAATCATTATTGATCTGGATAAAGCAGATGCTTAGTAAAGAGAAAAAAGTGAATAAAAACCAGCTAAGATTTAGTTTTGCGGAGGATTTATGAAAAATTTTGGGGTATTTCCAGGTTTTTTCATTGATACTTGTTGGTCTTGACAATGAGACCGCTTTGAGAGATTATAAGGGCAATTTAAGGAGTCCGCTAAGAGATGGCCAGACAGGATATTCTGCTTATAGGGCTTGAGTACAATTCGCTGAGGATTCTTGAGGTGAGTCTCAGGAAGGCCGGCTTTATGGTAGCCTCGGTTACAAGTTATTCCGATGCTCTGGAGCAGATTAGGATAGCTGCACCGGACCTCGTTATCGTGGACTCGGTAAGAGATGCAGACGCATTCGAATTTGCATCCCAGCTAAAGAGAGATTACAGGAATACCCCTGTTATCCTCATAAGTTCGAACAAGGAGATAAATACGAGGATAAGGGCCCTTGAAATCGGTATCGATGATTATCTCGTCAAACCGATATATATAAAGGAGATTATTGCCCGTATCAAGATTCATCTGCAAAAACGTGAACAGAAGAGGGTAGAGGACGGCATAACGGCGGGTTTTATCGGTTCGCTGTCGGATATAGGGCTTTATGATATTGTACAGACTATCGAACTGAACAGGAAGAGCGGAATTCTTGAGATCAAGGGGAAGGTTCAGGATGGCAGGATATTTTTCAAGAACGGACAGATTGTACAGGCCAGTGTGGGTAAACTCAGAGGGGAATACGCCGTTTACAGGATGCTCACATTCGGTGAGGGCATATTCAAGATGTCATTTCTGGATATTGACGTTGAGCCTGAGATAAACAAGCCTAACAATGCGCTGATTATGGAAGGAATGCGGAGACTGGATGAGTATATGAAATATACCGAACAGCTTCCGCCGCTCACTACGAGACTGGAGATAGATACCACCCTTCTTTCCGAGAGGCTAAAGGATATCCCCGACAATGTAAACAAAGTCCTGAAACTGATAGACAGTGAAAGGTCGATAAACGATATTGTCGATATGTCCGAACTGGATGAACTCGAGACACTGAAGATTATTTCTGCGCTCTATTTTGATGGCATAGTCTATGATATTTTTGCCCGAAAACCCGAGAGCAGCAAAAAGGTCAGTTCCACTCTTCCCGAACCTCTCTTTGCCCCGGCATTGAGGCCGGAAGAGAGTAAGACGGAGGAAAAAAGACCTCCGACATCGGAAACCTGGGCGGCCAATATATTCGAAAAGGAGTCTAAGGAGGCTGTGCCGGAACCGGTTGCCCCCAATATCGGTGATACTACCATTGCTGATTCCGAAAAGGTTACCGAAGTACAGGTAAAACCGCCTGAATCTCCTGATGTAAGGGCAGAGTCTGAAGTTCCGGAGAAAAAAGAAGAAGTGCCGGAGAGGAGCGTGGAAATTCCGGTTCAGAAAACTCCTGATATACCGGCACCTGATAATACTTCAGTTAGTCCTGCAGTATCGGTCATTTCGGATGGTGTTGAGAGAAAGAGCCCCAAGGAACAATTAATTGAGAATACTCTTATAGAAAATGTTACACTTTCAACCTCGTCCTATGTAAAAGGTTCGCTCCTCGGAAAGAAGGAGAAAAAAACCAGATCTGATAAGAAGAGTGGTTTTCCTCTGGCATTATTGATTGTCATCCTTGTAATTGCAGGAGCAGGAATTTATCTGGGATACAGGTATTATATCTCTTACGTGTCAGGAAAAAAAGAGACAGCCATTATAGAAAGCAAGACTGCTGCTCCGGCTTCAAAAGACTCTGAAGGGGTAATTGCTGCGACACAGAAAAAGGAAGAGACCCCGAAGAAAGAGGAGGAGAAAAAGGAAAGACCGCCTGAAACCGATAAGCCGAAGGAGGAAGAAGCCGGCAAGGCGGTCGCCGTTCAGGATAGTAATACTGAGCAGGCAGCTGAAGCCCGGAAGGTGATAGCCGATTCAAAAAAGGAACCCCTGAAATCCCGTGGTGGTGAAGCAAAGGATAGCGAGCCTGTAATCGATATGGAAGGTTATAATAATTTTATGAATTCAGCCCAGAATCTGTATAAATCCGGTAATTTAAGGGGAGCAAGAGAGGAACTCAAACAGGCTCTGATAAAGAATCCCAAAGGTTTTGAGGCGCTGACGCTTCTGGGTCAGATTGACCTTGACGGAAACAGGATCAAGAGTGCGATTACATATTTCAAGAGGGCGCTGAGTTATAACGGCAAGTATGCACCGGCCTATTTTTACCTTGGGACGTGTTATCAGCTTGAAGGCAACAATGAGAGTGCAAAGAAGATGTATCAGAAATACCTTACACTTGCGCCAAACGGCGAATTCGCAAATGATGTAAGGGCGATAATTTCCGACTTAAAATAGAAGGAGAATGTTATGGAAGTCAAGTGTCCGAAATGTCAGACAGTCTATCATCTCGATGAGAATCATATACCCGCCGAGGGTGCCAATGTAAAGTGTACCACGTGTCATAATGTGTTCAAGGTTTCGGCTCCTGCCGTAAAACCGCCTCCCCAGAACGTGGGCTGGCATCTCAAAAGACCCGACGGAACCGTGATCAATTTTGCACATCTCGGCGAACTTCAGAAACTGATCCTTGAACATAAGGCACATCTGGAAGATATGATTTCGAAGGACGGTCTCTCCTACAAGAAGCTTGCAGATATGCCTGAGTTTGCACAACTCTTTATAAAGAGAAATCAGCAGGCTGCAGCAGTACAGCCGGTTCAGCAGGTCTCTCAGGCGGCTCCGAAACCTGCTGCACAACCTCCTCTACAACAGAATCTGTCAACCCCGCCTGTTCAGTCGGTCGTTACACCGATCAGCACACCTCAGCAGGATGACGAGATCGATATCTACGGCAGGCCGAAGAAGAAAGGGAAAAAGGGTGGACTTCTTATTGCTGCCGGAATAATTGTAATAGCGGTGGCAGTAATTGCATTTTTCCTGATTAAGGATAAGATTTTCGGGGCTAGGCTTACGGAAGAGGAGGTCTCTGCCCTGAAAACAGCACAGGAAGAGATGCTCTTTTCGGACTATGCAAATCTCGAACGGGCTTATGATACGCTCGAAAAGTTTACAAAAAGTCCGGAACATCCACCCAAACTGGAGATACTGGCCGGACTGGCTCAGTCGCTCGTCTTAAGAGGTGAACTGCTTAAACTGGAAAACTTTGTGACCGAGAAGAGGATAAAGGAGATTCTCAAGGTAGACAAATACAGCGAGACAGCCCGAAAGCTCAATGAGGCTTTCAATGAACGGCAGCGGTTGATTCAGGATATTTCGAATACCACAATGAACAACCTCAAAAAACTGGATATGAATTACGGTCAAAAGCCGCTTGCCAAATATGTGGCACTTGAATACATAAGGGTTCAGGTCGTGTTCGACAGGTCTTCAGGTGATAAAGGAAAAGAACTGCTGAAGGAACTGAAGGAGATTAAGGATTTTCCGTATTCGAACAGGCTGAAGTTTACAGAGGGTGACCTTCTTCTGAAAACAGAAGAATCTAAAGCGGAGGAGGGCATAAAATTACTCAGGGAATCAGCAAGTGCCGAGAAGGGTTTTATTCTGCCATACTTTATGCTTGCAAGGTTCTTTATTGCACAGGGCGAGTATGAGAAGGCATTATCCGAACTGAACACCGTTTTGTCGGTGAGTCCTTCAAATACCGTTGCCAAAGCGCTTAAGGAACATACTGAAGATCTTCTGAATATTTCTAAGACAGGACAGGTTGCAAAGCCGGAGGAATCACAGCCAAAGGATGAACAGAAGAAGGCGGAGGCAAAGGCGGAAAAGGAAGAGGTAAAGAAGGAAGTTCAGGCGCCGACCGAGAAACCGAAAGAGGAGAAGGCTGTAAAAGAAGAGAAACCAGCAGAGCAGAAGGAGAAGAAGGAAGAGGCTGTTGCAAAACCGAAGGCCGAAAAGGCTGTGGCTTCAGAGCCAAAGTCAGCAGGAAATTATTCACAGCTTATAAAGCAGGCCAAGCAGTATGCAGCCAAGGGTCAGACCGATAAGGCGGCGGATATATTCCTTCAGGCATCCGAGATTGAACCGACCCTTGCTGAACCATTTCTTCTTATGGGATGGATGTATATAGATTCGGGAAAGAATGAACAGGCCGCAAATTATTTCTTAAGGGCAATAAAACTAAAGGGCAACAAGTGCGATGGTTATATGGGACTCGGAGAGGCAAACAAATATATGAAAAGGAATTCCGAGGCAAAGAAATATTATCAGATGTATCTCGAACAGTGCCCTAACGGACCGGACGCAGCTACGGCAAGGAATAATCTGAATACATTGAAGTAGATATTAGCAACTCCCGTTTGAGAAAGTTGTAACCATGTCAGATATGTTGTTATATTTGTTATAGTTATTTTGGGCAGCAGTAACCTATTGTCTCTACCATACACTTGTCTATATCATCGTAAAAAATGTCGCAGCTGGTTTTTTTGATACAATCAGCAATATCTGAAAAGACTTTATCCGTAAAACATCTTATCCATCCGCCGTCTTTTATCTCCCTTTCAAATCCTTCCTTTTTTTTGGTGACACACTCTTCCTTTGTTACTTCTGTCCCGCACTCAATCATCTTTTCACAGGTGGCATTTACATAAGGCATAAAATCAGGGACTTTGCAGAGACTGGATGATTTGTCAATACAACTCTCAATTTCTGAGCAGGATTTTCCATAACAATCGTTTATGGCTTTTTCGAAGGAATCCAGTAAATAATCGCTATCTGCTGCCTTTTTGCAGCCGTTAAGGCAGTTCTGCAGGTCTTCTTCTGTCATCTCTTCATCGCACTCCTTTTCTTTTTTGCAAATTCTGTTACAGTCTATCTTTGTGCCTTCATCATCGTCCAGAAGGCCGCAGGAAGAAACGGTAACTCCAAATGAACATATTAATAATATGGAGAAAATTACCAAAAAAACCTTTAACTTCATTCTTTCTCCTTTGAGATAGTTCCTGTATTTCAAATTTTATAAGTGTGTTTTTGTTGAATGTCAAAAAAAACAATATTTTTATTCAATTCCGATTTTGTTATCTTTTCAATAAATATTTTCTGAAAACAGCACAAAATAATTATGAACATTTTGGTGTATCTAAATACCGGTTTAATACTTTTCACGATATTTTACCTTCTTGTCGCTTGACTCATACTATATATATGATAATAAACTGATGACCTGTCTTTTGTAAGGAAGAGGTTTATGAGGTACTTAGGTATAGATATAGGGACAATGTTTCTTAAAATATGTATTACTGACAGTGAGGGGAATATTGTCAGAAAGTGGTATCTCAGACACTACTTCGAACCTTTAGAGACCCTTTTCAGAAATCTGGATGAGATAAAAAGTTACAATCCTAAGGTTTTTAATATTACCGGAAGTGCCGGGGACCTGCTCAGGAATATCTCGGATGAGATTCTTCCTCTTGACCTTATGAAAAGCAATATTGTCTTTGCCAGAAGGTATTATCCGGATATCAGGCATATTATTGATATAGGAGCAGGTTCTCTTTCCTATGTAACGCTCAACCTCAGAGGTGAGATTGTCTCGATGAGTTCCAATTCCCTCTGTGCAGCCGGTACGGGTTCGTTTGTGGATGAGCAGCTTTCGAGACTCGGACTGGATTATGAGATGGTGAAGTCTTTCAGAAGAATCGATAAACCTCCTTCTATTGCAACAAGGTGTGCAGTATTTGCAAAATCGGACATTACTCACAGGCAGCAGGAGGGATATTCGAAGGAGGAGAGTTATTCCGGACTCTGCAGGGGACTTGCGACGACGATATATCAGACACTTATCAGAGGCAAACAGGTGCAGGATGATATTCTTGTGCTCGGCGGTCTTACCCTGAACAGGGAGGTAATTTTCTGGCTCTCCCGAATTATTGGCAGGGATGTGATAGTCTCCGGAAATTCCGAGGTCTCGGCAGCTGCCGGTGCAGCCTTTCTTTCGGCATCCGAGGGCGGTTATCCTTTTGACCTTTTTGAGAAGTTACCGCTGACCAGAAACTCTTCAAACAAGAGTGAGATGCTCAGACCGCCGCTCAGACTGAGGCTATCCGATTTCCCTGAGGTCTCATATTTTGATTCATATACTGATGATGAGAATACAGAAGTCTGTATTTACCGTGATATCAGAAATGCGAAATTCAACTGCTTTCTGGGTATGGATATAGGCTCCACCAGCACAAAGTGTGCCCTCGTCGATAACGAAAACAGGATAATTGCCGATTTTTACAGGAAGACATCCGGAGAACCGGTTGTAGCGGCAAAGAGACTATTTGAGGCGATACTCAGCCTCAGGGACAGATATAATGCCATATTCGAGATCGATGGATTCGCCACAACAGGGAGCGGAAGGAAACTTGTAGGCGAGCTGTTCGGTTCTGACCTGATTATTAATGAAATTACCGCTCATGCCGAGGGCGCTGTCTCTCTTTTCGGTGATGTCAGAACAATATTCGAGATAGGCGGTCAGGATTCGAAGTATATCAGAATCGAGAATGGCCGTGTGGCAGACTCGAATATGAATTATATATGTGCGGCCGGCACAGGTTCGTTTATCGAAGAACAGGCAAAGAAGCTGGGTTTTGCGCTCGGTGAAGTGGGCAGTAGTGTGATTGGAGTCTCTCCTCCGTTTACCTCTGACAGATGTACGGTATTTATGGAACAGGATATAAACAGGCTTCTCAAGGAAGGCTACCTGAGGGAAGAGGTACTTGCATCCGTGCATTATTCTGTAATCCAGAACTATCTTACGAAGGTTGTGGGGAGCAGGAGTATCGATAAAGAGAATATTGTGTTTATGGGGGCTACTGCAAGAAACAAAGGACTGGTTGCCGCAATAGAAAATCTCCTGAATGTAAGGGTCAGGGTAAGTCCGTATTGTCATATCAACGGGGCCTACGGGGCTGCGGTTCTGCTCAGAAAGAGGTCCGGGCAGGAGAGACTCAGAAGCAGGTTCACAGGCTTTTCGATGCTCAAATCAGATATAAAGATAGAAAAACAGGAGTGCAGGCTCTGCTCCAATCACTGTCAGATATTCAGGGCACTGAATCAGGACGGCAGCAGGATTTCATCGTGGGGATTTATGTGCGGCAGAGAAGAGGATGAAAAGAATTTCAGACATCTCAAAGAGTATGAACCATTTGAACTCAGGGAGAGAATAATAAGGCAATCCCTTCTGCCGGTTGGAAAAGATTACAGATATACAGTCGGAATACCACGTTCGCTCTCAACATATACATATTATCCGCTCTTTCACAATCTCTTTGTTCTTCTCGGATTCAGACCTGTACTGTCGAGGCGGACTGATGAAGAGATTATTTCTCTTGGTTCATCTGTTCTGACGTCGGAGTTCTGTTTCCCTGTCAAGATAGCACACGGCCACATAAGATATCTTCTGAGTATAGCAAAGACTGATTTTGTCTTTGCGCCTGATATGATTTCGGAGGAGAAGAATGACATAACCACCAATAGCCTCTTCTGTCCATATCTCTCGTCGTTTGGTTCTATGGTAAAGAGCATTCTTACTCTCAGAGGAGAGGAAAAATTCCGTCTGATCTCCTTCCCGTTTGACCTCAGAATGAATCAGGAAAAGATAGCGGAGCTGATACATTCCTGCCTTAAGGAAAAGGGTATTGATATCGGTTATAATGCTGTGCTGAACGCCCTTAATAGAGCACTTAAGATTCAGAAAGAGACAGAGAGGGCTCTCGAGAAGGCCGGCGAAGGTATTATTTCGGGGCTAAGGGAGAATGAGAGAGCAATTGTTGTGGTCGGCAGACCTTATAACAGTATCGACAATGATGTGAATCTGTCGATACCCTCGAAGATCGCCCAGCTGGGGATGAAGGTTATTCCGATAGATATGATTCCGCCTGATATATCTCAGCTCAAAGGCAGATTTGAAAATATTTACTGGGAATATGGTCAGAGGATTATCTCGGCCCTTTTAAGAGTGGCCAGAGATAAGAGACTCAATGTCGTCTATCTGTCGAATTTCAAGTGCGGACCCGATTCATTCCTGCTCTCAATCGCAGAAGAGATAATGGATAAAAAACCTATGCTCATACTGGAGATCGACGAGCATGGTGCCGATGCCGGATATCAGACGAGGGTCGAGGCATTTATGGATGTTCTCAGATCAGAAAAAAGGTCAGAGACTACGGGAGTAAAACTGAAATCCGGCTTAAGTCAGATAGGGGAGAGAATCGTTCTTATTCCCCCTATGCACGAGATAACAAGCAGGCTCTTTGCATCGGCGTTCAAAAGTGAAGGTTACAGGTCCTTTGCACTGGATAAGACCAGTTATGAATCATATTATACCGGGAAACATTTTACGAGGGGTTCGGAATGTCTGCCGATGATTGTTACGCTCGGTTCACTGCTTTCTTTCATTAAGAATAGCGGATACTCACCATCTGAGCTGGCGTATTTTATGCCGACTGCTACAGGACCCTGCAGATTCGGACAATACGCCATTCTTACAGAGATAGCATTGAGAAAAGCCGGGATAGAAGATCTCCTGATTATTTCACCTGCGGCCTATAATACATACAAGGGACTTTCCGTCAGCCTGAGAATGAAGTTGTGGTATGCCGTTGTAATAGGAGACCTCCTCTATAAAATGGCGATGCGGATAAGGCCATATGAGACGGTAAAGGGTATGACAGACAGGGTTCTTCAAAGATATATCAGATTGTTCGAAAAGGCATTCGAAAGGGAGATGGACATAAAGGATGTACTTAAGTCTTCTGTCGGGGATTTTCTGAAGATACCAAGAGACGAGACAAAGAGACTTCCGCTTGTCGGGGTTATGGGTGAGATTTATGTAAGGTCCGAACCTTTTTCGAATCAGAATCTCATAAGACAGATTGAAGAGGCCGGAGCAGAGGTATGGCTCACACCGCTGTCTGAGTGGTTTCATTATGTTTCAGAGATGAGACTCTTTTTCATAGGAGAGGGGCTGAGAGAGAATAATCCCCTGAGCGTTACCAAGGCACTGCTTTTCAAACAGTTTTTCAGAATGACGGAGAGGGAACTTTATGAAATAACCCGTCCTGTGACATCGGACAGGGAAGAGCCCGATGTAAAGGATACAATCAATATCGGAAGTGCCTATGTAAATAAGATTTTCGAAGGGGAGACGATAATAACAGTAGGAAGGGCCGTAGAGTTTGTAAAGAGCGGAGTCTCTCTGATTGTAAATGTCTCACCTTTTAACTGTATGCCGGGTACAATTTCGAGCGGAATTTTCGAACAGATTCAGAAGGAGCATAATATATGTATTCTCAATCTCTTCTACGACGGTGAAGGAGATATAAACAGGACAATCAGGACCGCTGTTTCAAATATAAGTTCCGGTAATAACAGACACAGAGATATCAGGACAGGTGACAGGTACCGGGCCCCGGTTCATAAATGAAGGCGATTTAAGACCAATGACAATTCTTTGGAGTTTATTATGAATATAGGTATAGACATAGGCGGTGTTATACTGACAAAGGCCGGAAGGGGAGTAAAGCCAAGAGAGATAGACGGGGCCTTTGATTCGGTAAAGAGGCTGAAGGAAATTCATAATGTCTTTATTATATCGAGAATAGAGACAGAGAGGATGAGGGAGAGGATATTGCAGAGACTTCAGGATATGGACTTTTTCGGACATACAAATATTAAAAAGGAGAACATATTTTTTGTAAAGACCATCGGCGAAAAAGTTAAGAAGGCAAAGGAATTAAAAGCGGATATATTTATTGACGACAGCTATAAGGTTCTGAAGCCTATGTATGAAACAGGAATCAGGACTATATGCCTTAATACGAAGTACAGAACCGAACAGAAAAGGCAGGGCAGACTTGTGCGGAACTGGAGTGAAGTATTATCAGTGGTAGCAGAGCTGAGCGGGCAGAGCTGAAGAGGTACTATCCAATCCGGTTGACAGGATTTATTCTCGGATATAACAGTTATGTCCCCCGTTTTTTATAACTAAAATGCTATTTTGGTATCTTTGTAAGTCCGGCGTAATAATCCAGAATCATCTTTTTGATCTTCATGTCATAAAGTGATTTGTTTTTGATAATGCCGGACTGGGCGTAGGCTACGAGGGCATCGATGAGTCCCTTTGTATCTCCGAGCCCGATGTTGTAATTCATAGTCTCTGTTGTTAGCCATTTTTTTGCTGCCTTTTCGCCCTTCGAGTAGGTCTCGAAATTATTCTTTGCTTCTGTATATTCCTCAAAGAGTTTCTTTGTCTGGAGTTCGACAGCACCTATTAATGCCTCTTCGAGGTACTGGTATTTCATAAACTGGGCGTATGTCTGAACCTCCTTGCCGTATTTCGACCCTATCTCGAGATTGACTTTTGCACCCAGTCCTACGGCAAAGCCGAAGTAATTGAAATCATCCCTTATCCAAGGGTTATTTTCGTCGAAGTCAAAATTGCTGTGCGAGAATCTGAGTCCGCCGCCTATGAATATGTCGGGAAAATATGCCCGTTTCTGCGCCTGTGCAAGCTGTTCCATTGCCTTTTTCAGATTTCTGAGGGCTTTGATTTCATATCTGTTATCTCTGGATTTTATAATGTATTCGGTAAGATTTATCTCCTCTGATGTATTTGCTTCGAGTGAGCTCTCGGCAGTTTCGATATTTTCCTCGATTGTGCAGAGTGTTCTGAGTGAGGATCTGGCGAGTTCCAGACCCTTCTTTGTCTCTGCTATTCTGAAGTATAATTCCGAGGAATAGTAATCGAGTTTGAATAAATCCTTTTCGGTAACGTTACCCTCTTCCTTCTCGAGTAGTTCCCTGAGTTTCTTTCTTGCCTCCTTGAGTCTCTTCTCTCCGTCGCTCAGCACCGATAATATATCATTGAACAGAATCAATCCGTAGTATGCCTGAGCAACCTGAACTGCAACCTCTATCTCCTTTGCCCTGAGATTCGCCTCTGCGGATTCGACACCGAAGTCTGCTGCCTCCTTAAGACTGCCGAGTTTCCCGAATGTGTAGATGGGATATATCAGGTCTATACTGGATTTTATGAGGTATCCGAATCCGCTGTCTATGCCCATATAGCCGAAGTTGGATGCATCTGTAACCCTGTTTACCTCCTTCTTCTGGTTGGCAATAGGCCCGCCTGCCATAATATCTGCATTGATGTAAGGCAGATAGTAGGCTGATGCGGCTTCGATGTATTTCCCTCTGTAATATTCCTTTTCCTCCCGAAGGCTCTTGATCTCCTTGTTGTTTTTAATGGCAATTGTGATCAGTTCGTTCAGGGTAAATTCCCTCGATATGGCCCCTGTTGCCTGTGTGAGGATGAATAATAAGAGAGTTGTTTTTTTCAGAAAAGCAGATGACAAGAGCATCCCTCCCTGTCAATGCTGGTTTTATCTTCTGAATCGGTTTTTCCGGAATCTTCCGATGTGTCGTACAGAATGCTTCCAGTATCTGAAAAGGGGTCAGTTGTATATCCGCGGCAGTTTCCCTTCCCGTCACAGTAATCGAAGCCGGTCGACGCATTGCCGTCGTCACATTTCTTTCCGTTCGCTTCGTTGGTCCAGTTGTACTGGTCAAAAAGGACATTGCAGTACATACAGTAATTACCGGGTTTTGCAGACAGGTCTTTTATACATTCGTTGTTTATGTAACAATAGTCATTTTTAAGTGTGTTGATACATCCGCCGCTTCCGTCACATAAATCCCGGGTACACTCGATACCATCATCACAGGAGTATTCTTCCCCAATACAGTTCCCTTTCCCGTCACAATGGTCGTTTTTGGTGCAGTTGAACCCGTCATTGCAGGTAGTAGTCTCGCTGTAATTCGTCCATTCATAGGGAGATTGTGATATATTGCATATCCGGCATCCGTTCGTATCCTCGGTCCTGTCCGTGATACATCTGTGTTCAATCAGACAGAATCCGCTTTTGAGAATGTGAAGACAGTTTCCGTTTTCATCCTTTTTGTCGGTGGTACATTCCAGTTCGTCATTTTCGTTACTGCTCCATCCGTAAGGATTTTTCTGGGGAAGGCAGATACCGCATCCGTCGGAAGATGTCTCGTAGGTTTTATAGCATTTATTCTCTATAAGGCAGTAACCCTGAATGAGTGTGTTGCTGCAATCTCCGTTTTCATAGATATCTTCTGTACAGTCAATCCCGTCGTTGCAGTCTGTCTGAGAGAAGAAAAGGAGTGCAAGCAGAAGATTGACGGTAATCATTTGTTCGCTTCGGCCTTTCTTAGTTCTTCTTCAATGGCAATCAGATATTCCTGAAGCGGTTTTGCGCCTATTATCATTCTACCGTTGATGAAGACGGTCGGAACACTTACTATCTGACATTTGACACAGGTCTCGATATCGCGTGATACTGACTGCCTGACGGAATTCGATTCGAGACAGCTACTGAACTTTTCGATATCGAGGCTGAGTTCATTGGCATATCTGAAATAGGCCTCTTTCCCGAGCTCCCCGCTCATAAGTCTGTCTATGTACTCCCAGAATCTGTTCTGTTCACCGGCACACACGGAGGCGTAGGCCGCAAGACAGGCATTTGGGTGCATATTATGCCGGATTTTGGGATTACACTCGGTTCCGAGCGGAAAATTCTTGAATACAAATCTGACTTTATCCTTGTATCTGCTTATGGCCTCTTTTACGGTAAAAAAAGCCTTCCGGCAGAAGGGACATTCGAAATCCGAAATCTCGACTATTGTCACGGGGGCGGAGCTGCTTCCTGTGGTAAAGGAGCCGGATATGTCAATGTCTTTATATACGACTTCCTTTCTGGAGGATGCGGCCTTTGAATTAATTTCCTTCTTCTCGATAGTGATATACCTGAGTGCAAGGGAGCTTATAAGCGCAAAAACCGCAAGTGAGATTACCGATATCGTAAAGGCGCGGTTTCCTCTGAGCGGACAGGCTATACTGACAGTAAAATATGATTTGATATTAAAGAGGGCTGTTACCAGAAGTATCAGATTTACGATATACAGTCCGCAGCAGAGAATACAGAAAGATTTGATTATGGCGAGCGATATGTAGAAAAGTATGAATGAATACAGATTACAGAAGACGAAGATGAAGAGATTAAAGGTGTTCAGAAGACCTGAAAGCGGATGACCCCTCATGGAGAAAAAGGCAAGAAGTATAATGAATATGTAAGTCAGAAATCCCAGATGTGCTATCGGAACAGAAAATATTTCTGAGTATTTCGAAGAATTTACCGTGTCGCAGTTTATTCTCTCGGAGATATTGCAGAAACTCTGATATTCAGGCTCTGAGAGGACTTTGAGATGCAGATTGGTAAGTTCAGCAGATATTATGACCCCAATAAGGGCTGTAATGATAATTGTGATATACTGCCATCTCTTCATAAGGAAATACGACCTTTTTGATAGAACAATATCAAAAAATACAATCTGTTTTATATAGGATAAATTGGGTTTAGTCAAATAAAATTGCACTCCCCGCAAAGTATGTAGCAGAATCTGTGTGATTTTCCCGCAGGCTTGCAAGACCTGATATCCCTTATCTGTTTTAAGCCGGATACGATACTTCTACATTCTTTCACATATTTTCCGGCAGATCTCCTCCAGATATTCCCGGTCGGTTTCATCGAATGCGCTGACTGTGTGGGAGTCTATATCGAGTTCGCCATAAAATTTTCCGTCTTTTATTATCGGGACGACTATCTCGGATTTTACCTTTATTGAGCATGAGAGGTAGTTATTTTCCTTTGAGACGTCGGGCACAAGAAAAGTCCTGTTATTTACGGCAGCCTGACCGCAGATACCTTCACCATACTTTATCCTTGTGTGAATTGTAGGTTCACCCTCGAATTCGTGCAAAACAAGTTCGTCCTTGCCATCGGAGAGATAAAAACCGACCCAGTCGTAATACGGTATCTTCTCTTTAAGTATCCTGCATACCTCTCTTCTAAGTTCTCCTGTCCTGAGAGTATTCGAGACATCGGAAATTTCATTGAGACACCTTAAAAGGAGTTCCTCTTTTCTCTTCCTGTTCATTTGCCCGACTTCTCCTTAATAACAGAGTAGAGCCTAAATGTATCCAGTAGATTTACTAAAGTATTGCGTTTATTCAGTATTATTGAACCTGCTGCATAAAGATTTTTTAAGACCGGATATCCATAGATGTCCACCGGCAGATAATTGTCATCGACCTTTATTCCGCAACTGAAGATATTGTGCAGACCAAAAATATCCTCTTCTGTAAAGTAACTGATTTCATTCTTCTTCTTTTTGAAGAATACCGGAGAATCAAACAGGGTTTCTACCACTCTGTTTTCTCTGATCGTAAGACCCTCTTCGATAAATCTTTCGGTAATGAGGATTACTATCTCTGGTTCGATGTGATAGTTTTTTGTCTGAATAGCTTTGACAGACTGATGTTCCTTTTCGATCTTCTCGATTTTATCGTAAAAGACATTGATGTTGTTGTCCCTGAGATATCCGGACAGAATGCCGTAAAACCGCTTCGAAACAACGGCTGTATTGAATGTGAGAGCCTCGAAAACCCTCTTTTTTGTTGATTCGGACAGAAATCTCCTTATTTCATCCGCACCTGAAATTCCCAGAAACGGCGGAAAAACGAGAAGACCATCGTTAGGACTCGAGTTTTTATTGATCTCATCGGCGATACTTTTGAGAGCCTCTCTGTCATTGTCCAGAAGAGATGCCAGTTCATAGACAGAATAAATCCTATCCTTTTTGAGAATGCGTATTTTTACAGAATTTTGGTTTTTAATCTTTTCTAAAGAAGACGCGGGGCTGTCCTGAAGATTTTCAATATCTATGAATGTAATTTTGCTGTTACTCTTCTTGGATTCTTCATAGTAGTTGTATGAATTATAGACTGCCGAACACTGTATCAGATCACCCGTATTGTATAATACTTCAAGAGGCCTGAAATCTTCTGAGTATGAAAGTGATATTCTTTGGAGAAAATTTTTTATTCTGTCAGGACCTTGTTCCCTGATGCAAAAGGAATCCTCGCTGTAATACCTCAGGACAGGATTTATAAGCATTGCTGACCTGTTGGGACTCAGGATAAGCGTTTCGATATTATCCTTTGCAAGTAGTACCGATAAAAATGCCGAATAAATATTTTCGCCCAGAATCAGGACTTTTGGTCTCAGTCTCTCCATATATCTACCATATTTCTGAAAAAGAGTTCCTCTGATTTGGTTTGTTTTTCATTCAGAATGAATCTCCTGCCACCCCATCTCCTCTGAATGAACCCGAAAAAGATGTCTTTTGCTGCCGATAACGGGAGATTCATTTTTAAAGCAAGTATCTGTGCTGCCCTCAGCGAACACCTCATCCCCTGACACGGACCGGTTCCAAGTCTCGTCCTTCTCCTTATATGCATAAGTTCTTTAGCCCATTCTCTTTCAACGGCATATTCGATCTCTGCTCTTATTACCCCTTCGCAGTGGCATACGACTTCTCCGAGCAGAGGCTCTTTATTTACCCTATCTAAGATCTCCTTTGCCTGACACCCGTATCTGTAAATCAGCCTCGCAACGATATCCCTGCTGATATTTGAGAGTGCACAATATTCATCAATGCTGTATGGCTCCCTCTCTCCGGGCAAAGGTTCGGACATGGTTTTGCATATATTCTTTCTGCCCAGTTTCCTGTCAATTACATCCACGAATTCCTCTGACATAAGTCGGTAGGCCGCAAGTTTACCACCTATCATCGACAAAAATCCCTCAATGTTATCTGTCTCTTTGTGGTCGATTATCCTGTGGTCTCTTGTCAGGTCGTCCTCGTACTTGTTGTACTCGTAAATCGTAGGCCTGACGCCGGTCATAGTACGGACGGCTCTGAATTTCCTTATGTCGGGAATGACTCTCTCCATTGCTTCATACAGGTATTCAACATCATCTAAAGTTGCATAGGGACGGTCGAGGTCCCCGTAATAGTCATCATCTGTAGTGCCCAGAATCATACCGTTCTGATGAGGGCATATGAATACCTGTCTTCCGTCAACGGCTTTGGCAATGACGGCGAAATTGAGATATCTCCTGTCAAATATGATATGGACACCTCTGGAAGGTCTGACCTTGTTGGCTTTGCTGATATTTCTGGTGAGTCTGTCTGACCAGGGCCCTGTCAGATTGGCAACAATCTTTGCATAAAATTCTTCTCTTCTGCCGGTATTTCTGTTGAGGGCAACTACACCTTTTATAACTCTGTTTTCAATAATAAAATCCATTACTTCGTAGCCCAGTTTTATCTCTGCGCCGTATGACTCTGCGGATTTTGCATTCTCTATAGCAAGTCTGAAAGGGTCGATTCCCCACTCGTCAGTGGTTACAGCACCTATCGCATCGTCGGTTATCAGCGGGATTACTTCCTTTAGGGTCTCTTTGCTGAGACGTGCGTGGGGCAGGCCGTTTTTGAGCGGCTGATATCTGTCGTACGCCGAAAAATAGACCTCGGCGAGTTCGAGATAGATCTTCGAAAACGAATCCGACTTCAGGACCGGCATTACAAAAGGGATTCTGAATATCATATGACGGGCTATTCTCTGGATATATCCGGAGTCAGTACAGCTCATCTTCGTAACTGTCCTGTCATTCATAAGATATCTGATACCGCCGTGAATCATTCCGCTGCAGGCACCGGTTGCACCGCCCGAGAGGTCCTGTTTTTCAAGTAAAAGGACATTATAACCGCGCATAGCGGCATCCCTTGCAACACCTACACCGTTTATCCCTCCGCCTATTATTATTACATCAAAAGAGTCCTTCTTCATCCTTCCTCACTCTGACGCTTATAAGTAATATGAATTATTTATATTTTCAAAGAAAAACAGACAGGATTTATCAGAACTCTGTTCCTGCCTTAGGTGTCGTTTTTAATTGAAGTAGGATAGGTTTGATTGTTATAATTTTACTATGAACAGGCGTGAGTTCATTGTTAGTATATCCGGATTTTTTTTGTCATTACTTTCAGGGGCTTGCGAACCCAGAAAGTCAAAGAGGAGTTTTGAGGAGATGGCTGAAAAGATAAATTACCCTGCAAATGAATCTGAACCTTCATATATTAAGCTGCACAGGAGCGGTGAATTGCGCAAGCGGGCCGAAGAACTCTTGAAATCATTAAAGGAGTGCAGGTTATGTCCGAGGGATTGCGGGGCCGACAGGGTATCCGGTGAGTTTGGGGTCTGCCGTGCCCCCTTTGATGTCTATATCTCATCCTTTCATCCTCATTTTGGTGAAGAACCCCCTCTTGTGGGGAGCAACGGCTCCGGTACAATCTTCTTTACTCATTGCTCACTCAGATGTGTTTTTTGTATAAACTATGAAATAAGCCATCTCGGAGAGGGATATAAGGTTTCATATGAAGAGCTTGCAAGAGCTATGCTTATTCTGCAGAAGCAGAAGGGTTGTCATAACATAAATGTTGTTACACCGACACACTATATGCCGCATATCCTTATGGCTCTGGATATTGCAGTTTCGAAGGGACTTTCGGTCCCGGTAGTCTATAATACCTGTGGCTATGAGAAGATAGAATTTCTGAAATATCTCGATGGTGTAGTGGATATATATCTGCCGGATTTTAAGTATTTTAGTTCTGAAATGGCAAAGAAATATTCCGCCGGTGCCTCTGATTATCCGGAAATTACAAAGAAGGCTTTTCTTGAAATGCACAGACAGGTAGGGGTGCTTAAGACCAGCCAAAGAGGAATTGCCCTGAGGGGTCTTATGGTTCGTCATCTTGTTATGCCGAACAATGTGAGCGGTTCAATTGAATTTCTGAGATGGATGAGTAAAAACCTGCCGCCTGATACATACATAAACATTATGTCCCAGTATATGCCTGTCTATAAGGCGAAGGATTTTCCCGAGATTGCACGCAGGATAAACCGTAAGGAATATTCTGAGGTTGTGGATGAGGCGAAAAGACTCGGGTTTACCAATCTTGAGATACAGGGTATGTAGAATGTTTTCAGCTTAATAGCCTGCCGGTTCAGTAACGGATTTTACAGGATGTCGGCCTTGCCTTCCGTTATTTTTATGTAGAGCGTTCTCAGACTGCCATCGTAATAGAATCCCGAATCTGATTTCTCAAGTTCCTGTATGCTGGTTTTTTCTTCCAGATTATTCCCGTCTTTATCTTTTACAGAAGCCGGTTTTGAGGTTCTGTTCAGGATTTCGAAAATAAAACCGTATTTGAATTCATTTCCCTTTGATGCCGATACTGTCAGCTTACCCCCGTCAGATTTCTGAGATATCCTTGTGCTGTCGAACAGGACAAATTCGGATTCGGTTTTGGGATAAATGATTGTATAAAGTACTCCTGCCGTTGTTGAATAGGAGTCTACAAGGTCAGGCTCGGTAGTAGGTGAATATGTGTCAATGGTAGGTCTCAGCAGCGGAATAATTGCATTCTCCCTGATAAATAGCGGAAGTTTTCCGAGAGGGGCTACAACTTTTACAGTCTTCCCGCCACTATATAATGTTCTGTCAAAGAAATCTATCCATTCTCCTTCCGGCAGTATTACTTCTCTCTCTCTTGCATCACGTTTAAGTATTGGCGCAACGAGGAGATAGTCTCCGAAATAATACTGGTCCCAGATATGGATATTCAGTCCGGGGTTCATCAGCCCGAATGGTCTCTGAATCGGATGACCTGTAACTTTGATATTCTCAGCATAAGTCCATATATAAGGAAATAGTCTCAGGTGCAGTCTTGTATAGATTCTGTACCAGTTGAGCATCTCCTCGTCATAGCCTGTATTTGAATCCGGTTCCCACGCAACGGTCGAGGCGCTGTTTCCGATTTGCATAACAGATGAGAGGGCGGTCTGCTCGAACCATCTTGTAAAAAGTTCCTTATCCGGCGGTGAATGCCTGTATCCTCCGGTATCAGAGCCATAGAAGGGGAATCCCGATACGGCGAGATTGAGCCCGTAAATCATAGAGGCAGGCAGACCTCCGACGGCGATGAATTTCTTGCCGTCTTTATCTGTAACTTCCTCTTTGTGAAGGGCAAAGTTTGCATCCAGATCGCCGGGCCAGATTATATAGGCATACTTCTGGTCCCCGTATTTTCCCGTGCGGCAGAGCAGATATCCGCCGTCTTCCGGCAATATCTCACTGTAGACCTTGTGATAGAGGAGGGTGTATCCGCGGTGCATTGTCCTCTCATCGCTGCCGTCGTAGAATTTCCATTTGTTTCTTGCTCCGGAGATGCCGGGAACAATATCTTCTGCATAATCAAGTTTGTAACCTGCGATTCCCATATCTCTGTATTTTTTCAGGTTATTCTGCCACCATTTGTAAGCATCGGGATTTGTAAAATCTATGGGTTTTCCCCATTTGTTGAGAATTAGACCTGTCACTGGCGGAAAATAACCTTTTGACTCAGCCTCTTCAAGGAGTGTACCTGTTGCCTTCTCCAGATACGGCGTATGCCAGAGGCCAATCCTGAATCCGAGTGAGTGGACCTTCGCAATCATTGAGGCCGCATCGGGAAACTGTTCTTTCTTGAAATCAAATGTGTTTACTGCGGTTGCGTAAGGCCTGTCTATCCATATCGCTGTATGCGCGAGGTCCAGAAGTCTCATCTGGTTTATATCATTTTCGACCTCGGCCTGATCCTTATTCTCGTCTCTCCATAGAAGTGGTCCGATAGCCCACCTCGCAGGAAGTACAGGAAATGAAGTAACTTCGTAATAATGTTTAATCAGGTCGAGCGGTTTATCCTCGGTAAAGATATAGAATCTGATTCCATCCTTGGAGAAAACACCTGTCCCGAAAACAGCACTTACGATACTCTCATTCTCTGCTGCTACATCGTATGCACCAAGGTGTGTCGATTCGATGAACCATCCCCAACCGTTTGTTCCAAGGATAAACGGGACCGGCACGTGTGCCTCATTGTAGCCGCTCTCCACGTTGTCGACTTCAAACTGCATTGCCCTTCTCTTACCTCTGTGATTTACATCGTCAAGATACGCCCCCAGACCGTAAAAGGCCTCATCTTTCCCAACCAGTGCATCCAGTCTGTAGTATGCTATATTCTTTACCGATTTTTCGTTCGGGATAATCTCGAATAGAAATCTGTTGCCGGCATTTTTGGAGATACGAAGTGTTGCAAGCCGGTTTGTCTCGAAAGTGATTTTAATCTCTGCCATTGAATCAGTTGTTTTTACAAATGAAATATCCTGAATCTTTATCCATCTGAATCCGTCCGGCGGGGTGTAATTCTTATCCTTATTTACTATAGGCCACGGGTCGTAGTTGTATTCGTCATCTACAGTTTTGACAATTCCGAGCATAATATTTTCATATCCGAATCTCAGTAATGACTTCCCTTTGTGGATGACTCGTATTTCTTTCTTTTCCTTGTCAATCTCTACCGATGTATCTTTGGAAAGAATACTGTACAGATTTCCGTCGCCACCTGTGTCTTGTGAAATGTCTGATATATCAGCTATTACTGCATCTCCGGTTGTCAAAACGTCTTTGGAAGAGCCGTCTTGCGAGTCATTGCAGGATATCGTTAGTCCAAAAATAAAAATAATTAAAATCGGGTATAATAGTTTATTCATAACCAACTCCATAAAGAATACTGGTAAACAAGGATATCAACTTTTTCGGATTGTGTAAAATTAAAAACAGATGTTTTGTTTTTCTGGAACTAGGTTACATTTTCTTGCAATAAGATAATTATTCCTTTATAATCCGTCTTCATTCGGGAGGTAATATGAAGAGAGCATTTTTTCTTTTTCTGTTTGTTTCAATGTGCACTTCTGTCTATGCAAATGATGCAGAAGTTCTGCCTGAGGGGGTCTTCAAGATAGGACAGACGGTCGGATACGACTGGTCGACTGATAATTTCAAGACGGTATTCGGTACCGGAACATATCCGACAACTTACTGGTACAATATTACTGTCAAGCTCTCCGATATCGCCCCTGATATGGCAAAGACGATGAAATGCAGAGATGAGCAGGGGAATTCTGCAGAGTGTATATTGGGAACAACTCATTTTGACTTGTGGCAGGCAGCACTCAAGTTTAATACTAATATAATGTATGGCATAACAGATAGACTTTCGGCAGGAATGATAATTCCGTATCACTATGGGCTGAGCAATGCGAAACTCAGGATTACTAATAGTAATATGCGTATCAATTACGAATCCAACGGCAAGGTAAACAAACTGATTCCGATTGTCCCGTATGAATTTGAAAATGCCCCGGCAGGTTCCCACCCAATCAATCCAGATGATGTAGAGGTAATTCTCTCTGACCCGGCATTTGGTTTTGAATATGAAGACCCTCTCTCTGCCCATAATGGCTGGTATCTTGGGGATATTATTTTTGGCGCAAGATATATGTTTTATGAAAACAACTGGATGAAAAATTCATATACATTTTTCCTGATTACTCCAACAGGTCAGGAGGACCCACCTGATTGGCTCTTCTCTCCGGCTGCTGGCGATGGGCAGTTTGATATAGGATTCTGGTTTAATAATGATTTTCTGCTATATAAAAGGATGAATCTCTGGCTCAACTTTTCAACAGGGTATACCTCACAGCTTCCTCAGACAAAGAAATTCAGAGTACCAACTGTATCGAGAAATGTCCCTAATACACCTGAAGAGTATGATCCGAAAAATAAGGGTGAAAATTTTATGCCTATAGGCAATCGCTCACATAGTCTGATTGAGCTCAGACGGGATATTGGGGACAATATGGATTTCTATTTGGGGTTTAGATTCAATATCACAGAGACGTTTATTTTTAATCAAGAATTTTATTACTATTACAAATGGAGAGACCAGTTTGAGGTGACCTATCAGCCGATGGCCTGTGAACTTGTTTCGAAACTCGAACACGATACGTACCACATTCCTTACTGCAACGAAAAAGGGGCCGATTACTCTCTCGTAAATATCCAGACCCACGCACTTTCGCAGTTTACGGACAGAGAGGAGCTTGTCTCCACGACTATACTTACATTCTCCACACTCCCGCTGATGGAGAAGGGCAAATTCCCGATTCCGCTTATGCTCTCTCTCGGATACAAGCATTCCCTTGCAGGCAAGAATATCGAACAGGCTAATTCGGTATTTATGAACCTCGACCTCTTTGGTTCGATATATATGTTTTCGGAGGAGAAGAAGCAGGCATTAAGCGATAATCAGAATGCGTTCTCTACCGTTCCGTCTGTCCCGAGGTGATTATGAGAGGAATAAAGATTGCTGTCATCGGGGCAGGTTCGACCTATACGCCTGAACTGATTGACGGGCTTCTTGAAAGAAACAATGTGCTGAATATCAGGGAGATTTCATTTTTCGATACAGACTCAAGAAGGCTTGATATCCTGTATAACTTTTCATTGAGGATGATTGCAGCATCCGGACAGAATATCCCGCTGACAAGACATTCGGTTCTTAAAGATGCAGTATCGGGTGCGGACTTTATTATCAATCAGATAAGGGTAGGGCTCCAGAGAGGAAGAATCTTTGACGAAAAGATGGGTAAATCGCTCGGGATAATCGGGCAGGAGACGACGGGTGCCGGCGGTTTTTCGAAGGCTATGCGTACAATCCCCGTGGTGCTTGAGCAGTGCCGGGTCTATGAAAAATACGCAAAGAATGCCTTTTTGATAAATTTTACAAATCCCTCGGGGATTATCACAGAGGCAATCACCAGATTCAGCAGGATAAGATGTATTGGTCTGTGCAATATTCCGATTAATCTGAAGATGGATATTGCCGCATACCTGAAAGTCTCTCCAGATCATATCGAACTTGATTATATCGGTCTCAATCATCTGGGATGGGTAAGGGGAATTAAAACCGGGAATAAGGTATTAAAGCTCGACAACATCAGCAAGACAGTTTCGGACTTCTCGCCGAAAAACATCCCTGATATGGATTATCCTTCCGATATGCTTTCGGCAGTCGGTTCGTTCCCGGGTTATTATCTGAGGTATTTTTACCTCAACAGAAAGATGCTGGAGAAACAGAGGAAGGCAGGACTGACGCGCGGAGAGGAGGTCCTGAAGATCGAAAAGAAACTGCTGAAAATATATTCGGACAAAAGGACAGACAGCAAACCGGCACTCCTTTCCAAAAGAGGCGGAGCATACTATTCGAGAGTTGCGGCATCTGTGATAGATTCGGTAGTAAACAACAGGGGCGATATACAGGTTGTAAATGTTCCAAACAGAGGTGCAGTAGGTGGTTTTGAGAATGAGGAGGTTCTCGAGATACCCGCAGTTATTTCATCCCGGGGTGCATTACCGGTCAAAACCACGATAGATAACATCCATTTTTATTCGCTTATGCGTATGGTTAAAGGTTATGAGAGACTGACGATTGAGGCAGCAACAGAAAAGAGTTATAAAAAGGCATTGCTTGCACTTATGACAAATCCGCTTGTAATGGATGCAGAGGTTGCAGTAAAGGTAGTGAATATGATAAACAAAAGATTCAGTTTAGGATTAAAATAAGGAGGTTTTTATGAAGCTTGCTATCAATGGCGGAAAGCCTGTCAGAAAGAGACCATTTCCCAAGTGGCCACCCTATGACAGAAGTGAAGAGAGATATCTTCTCGATGCATTCAGGAGTCATAACTGGGGAGGATTTCCTGCTCCGAATAAATATGCACGCCTTTTTGCGGAGAAGTTTGCATCCTATCACAAGGCAAAATACGGGATATGTGCTGCCAACGGAACTGTAACGCTCGAAGTGGCTCTCAGGGCGGCGGGTGTTACGGCAGGAGATGAGGTGATTGTTCCGGCACTTACATGGACAGCAACAGCTCTCGCGGCAGTTTACATAAATGCGATACCGGTATTTGCCGATATCGACCCCGAAACCTATTGTATAGACCCGGAAGACATCGAAAAAAAGATTACAAAACGTACAAAGGCCATTATCCCTGTTCATCTGGGCTCCAACATTGCAGATATGGACAGGATTATGCAGATTGCAAGGAAACACAGACTCGTCGTGATAGAAGACTGTGCCCACGCTCACGGCGGATTTTATAAAAACAAAGGTGTTGGTTCAATAGGGGATTTCGGTTCCTTCAGTTTCCAGACCTCCAAGCTTATGACTGCAGGCGAGGGCGGTATCATCCTTACATCAGACAAAGAATATGCCGAGAGATGTCACTCCCTTGTAAACTGCGGCAGAAAAGAGAAGGGCTATGATTCATTCAAGGGGAATATGACCGGCTGGAACTACAGAATCTCAGATTTGCAGGCAGCAGTTCTGCTGGGTCAGATGACGAGACTTGAAAAGGAGACGGACCACAGGGAGAAGATGGGAAATTATCTCTCATCGAAACTATCGGGATTCCCGGGCATTCTGCTGCTCAAAAGAGACAAGAAGATTACGAAGCTGCCGATGTATGAGTATCTGTTCAGGTTCATCGAGGATGACTGGTACGGTGTCACGAGAGATGCCTTTGTGTCGGCACTCAGCGCGGAAGGTATCCCCTGTGAAGGCGATTTTTATATTCCGTTGTATCAGAATCCTCTTGTATGGGTCAGTGCCGATGATTATCCGATGATAAAGAGGATTTACGGGAAAAATATACTGAACTCGACTAAGTTTGTATGCCCTGTAGCAGAACATGTGGCATACCACGAATCGGTATGGCTGCACGCAAGCCTTTTTATGGGGACGAAATCGGATGTGGATGATATCGTAAGGGCCATAGAGAAGCTGAGAGAAAACATTGCGGAACTGAGGGATTCAAAGAACATAAAGCTTAAGAGCAGATGGAGGAAGAAATGATCAGATTTCTCTCTTTTCTGGTTCTTTTTGCCGCCTCATCTTATCTTTACGGTTCGACATTTGTCTATATGGAGCTTGGTGATATTACAGAACGTTCAGAGGCGATTGTCCGCGGGACGGTTAAGGATACGGAATCACGCTACAATGATGAAAGAACGAAGATCTTCACGTATTCTATGATAGATGTCAAGGAGACATTAAAGGGCAAGGTCCCTCCTGTAATAAAGGTCAGGACATTCGGAGGAAGGGTGGAGGATGTAAATATGAAGGTTCCGGGTATGCCGGAATTCAGAAAGGGAGAGGAGGTCTTCCTCTTTCTAAGGAAAAACGAGGATTTCTGGCACGTAACCGGGATGATTCAGGGGAAATATACCGTCGATAAGGATGAGAACGGGAAGGAATATCTGAAGAATGACTACAAGGGCATAATATTCAAAAAGGTGAATGCCGACAATAAGCTCGAAGATATGAAACCGGAAGATATCCCTGCAAAATATGATTATGCAGATTTTGTCTCCAGATTGAAGGAGATTCTCCAGAAAAAGGTAAAGACGGATACTAAAAAATAATGTCTTTCAATAAATTATAGCGGTTTATTCAGTATAAATTCTTCCGGCAGTCTCCTGTCCATAATTTCTGCCGGTATCCGGTGATTTTTATAGCGGTTTTTATGCCTGAATATGCTATTTTCTTAGTGTCTTCTGATGTTCTGTCTGCCGGTAGAGATTTCTCAGATGCTCCTCGATATTGGATACCTGTCTTTTGAGCCAGTCTTTATCCTTTGAGTTGTCTATTACAAAATCGGATCTTAAAACCTTTTCGTATTCATCCATCTGGAAGTCTATTCTCTTTTGGGCTTCGGTCCGGTCTATTCCGGCTCTTTTCATAAGCCTTCTCAGCCTTGTTTCGAATGGTGCGAAGACCGTTATTACTTTATCGAAAAATCCGTCAAGTCCGCTTTCGAATAGGAGAGCCGATTCAATGATCGCAAATCTCTTCTCTTGATTTTTCAGGATTTTTTCTATGTCATTTATTGTGCGGGGATGAATGACCTTCTCGATCTCTCTCATAATCTCTCTTTCAGAAAAGGCAATAAATGAGAGCCTGTCTTTATTGATTTTACCCCTTTTGCTGAAAATCTCTTCTATGGGCATATTATCAGGAAGGTCAGAAGGTCTGAGTTTCAGAAGATGACCGCGTGCAATCGAATCGGAGTCTATCTTCTCGAAGAGCCTGTTGTCGAACAGTTTCAGTACAAGAGATTTTCCTGATGCAATGTTGCCGGTAAGTCCTATAAGAATTTTGCCATACTTATTTATCTGCATATCTGTTGAGTCCGATTATTGCCACTGGTTTGTATTTCAGAGGGATTTTAAGTATGTCATTAATCTCATTTCTTTCGAAGACATAGTGAATATCTGCCTTGATTCCAAGTTCCTGAGCCTGAAGGAGAATATGTGTGATTGCAATCGGGACATCTATTGCATAGAACGGATGTTCCCGTCTGACATGTCTGATAATAAACGGGGCTGCAAGGGCTATAATGACTATTCTATAATTTTTCTCTGACAGACCTGTACCTGTAAGTGTCTTTGAGATTTTGTCCTTATCTTTTATTACATAAAACCTCCATATCTGTGAATTGTCGGCACTCGGTGCAAGCCGGGCAGCCTTAATGAGAGTAAGGACTTCCTCATCAGATATGTCTGCGTCTTTATCGATTGAAAGATTGCCGGTCTTTTTGATTAGTTCGTTTATCACGGAAGATTGTATGTGTTTATTCTCTGATATCTTCATAAAACACCAGTTGGGAGAGGTCTTTTCTTCTGCCTGATACGAGTCTGTTGGCCCAGAAGTCATAATCTGTTATACCGGAACTCAAAGGGGGGTATCCGAGAGTCGAAATGGCAATTATCTCTTCGGACAGATTCAGTCTGTATTCCTTTTCTATCTCCCCTGAATTTATCCCGGCCATCCAGCAGGTGGCAAGGCCAAGTTCTGTGGCTCTGAGAATTACTGTCTCCATCAGCATTGCGGTCTCGGCAATCCTTTTGAGCCTGTCAGCGTTGTTGACTGTCTTCTCTGTATTTACAATGGCTAAAATAATATTCGAGGCGTTTGTCTTATTCAGCCAGGGATTTACTTTGCCTGAAAAACCTTTTGTGGCGGCTTTTACAACTGATTCAAACTCCTTTATGTCTTTTGTAATCCTTATGCAGGAATGTCTGAAACCGTTTGCTGATATGAATAATTCTGCGGTCAGTTCAAGTTCTTTGATTTTTGCGGGTTCTACTTCTGCTTTCTGATATTTTCTGAAAGACCTGCGCCTGATGAACAAAAGGTTAAGAGGCGTGGGATTTTCGAACAGGTGCTCTCTTGAATCTTTAATCTCCATAGTGGTATTCAGTATTGCATTAAAAAGACTAACTAACAACTAAATATTTTACCTCATAGATTTTTGATTTTGAATAAAAAGATTACTACGCGGTAATAATTTGCTTGCAACTCAAGATATTCTTGATTATTATTAAAACATAATGGAAAGAAGAGACAGCAAAAGATATAATCTTATATTAAAGGCCGATATAACCTATCAGGACCGGAAGATCACGGAGTATATCGAGGATATCTCTATAGGGGGATGTTTTATCTCGACAGGTCTCGATATTCCTCTTTCGGAGAAAATCAATATTGAACTGTCATTCCCTTCTATTGTGGATAAGCTGGTTCTGGATGGTGTTGTGGTATGGAAGAGAACCCCTATGCCAAGGAAGAATATCAGGGGAGGTATTGGAATAAGATTCGATATTTCGCCGCAGGTGAGAAAGAGACTCGAACAGTTTATTCTCCCTCTTATGGAGGAGAGGGGAGGACTCCCTCCGGTTGGCAGGCCGTTTAAGATAATAATTGCCGAGGACAATCCGCATATTCTGGGGATGTACCGCTATGGTATTCAGAGACTTGCAAAATACGACCTGCCTTCGGATAAGATGATTCTGATATCCGAAGTTACCGAAGCAAAGGATGTTGAAGAGATAATATTCAGGGAGGAATTCGACCTCCTTATTCTGGATTTCTATATACCTATGTTTTCCGGAGATGAGGTAATCAAGAGACTCAGGAGTTCGGGAGTTGAGAAACCTATTCTTGTTATATCCGGCGGCGGAGAGGAGGGGAGAGAGAGGGCACTGGCGGCAGGTGCCGATATGTACCTCGATAAACCGATAACCGTGAATGACCTGATTGCCAATATTAAACGTCTTCTGTTCATTGATTTTCTAAATAAGGGATAAGGAATATATCTGCAATTCATTATCAAAGGAGGGATAATAATGATTGAAAAGAAGAAGGTTGAAGATTATCTTATGCAGAAGAGAAGTCTGGTTTTAAGCGAGCTGGAAAGGGAGCCTGAGAGTCAGAAGAAAATAGCACTCCATGCAATGCTGGGTGTGATAGACAGTTTTTTAGAGGATTTAGAGAACGGTTTTTTTGATTCTGGTAACTGATGATAGCAATAGTTGTATTGACATAAATCAAACAAATAGTATAATTCCCCCGTTTTAAGGGCTTTTGAAGATAAGTTATGAAGAGAAGAATATTACTGATAATCCTTGTTCTAATGTTTATGAGTCTGGCCATCTGGATAAGGAGTGAAGTGTTATTACCTAAGGTCAGAACAGAGATTCCTTCGGAAGGTTTTATATTGCCGAGGCTTGAACTGGTCAGGGCTGCGAGCGCGGGTTTTTACGAGCTTTTCGGGGATTTTTACTGGCTCAAGGCTATTCAGTATTTCGGGGATAATCAGAATTATTCAACGGAAAGATTAAAACATCTCTTCCCTCTTGTGGACCTGATTACGGATATCTCGCCCCTCTTCGAATACGCATACAGATTCGGAGGTGTTACAATATCGCTTCTGGATACAAACGGAGACCTCTCTGAAAAGATACTCATAAAAGGTGTAAAGAATACCCCTGACTCCTGGAGAATCCCGTATCTTTTAGGCTATGTTGAATATTATGTTCTGAATAATCCCCGTATGGCTTCAGTTTTTTATGACCTGGCCGGACGGGTTGCTGTCAGAACCGGTGAACCGGAGATGGACTGGCTTGTCAGTCTGGCAGAGAAGATTTTGCTGGACGTGGAAGATACTGATGCAATGATACCTGTTCTCGAAAGGATGTACAGGGAGGAACAGGACCCTGTTTTAAGAGGTAAATATTTTACAAGATTCAGGATGGCTCTGCAGAGAAGGGATTTTAAGTTTCTGACAAGGAAGGTCGAGGAATTTTATAATAAATACGGCAGATATCCGGAAAGAATAGATGAGCTTGTTGAAAAGAATATCATCCCTGTAATACCGGCAGAACCGTTTGAGGGGAGATACGAAATAAAGGATGGAAAGATTATTGTGCTATCGAAGTGACAAAAAGTGTCACAAGAAGGACCAAATATTACTATATTTGACACTTCCGATTGAAATATTGCGTGATATCAATGTGTTATCTCTGGTATGGAAGTTGACTATATAAATATGGTTTTTATAGCTATAAACCGTTTTATTAACCTTTGCAAAGGAGGTAAGTATGCTAAGGTTACTCAGAACCAAGAAGGGATTTACCCTGATCGAGCTCATGATCGTGGTGGCGATCATCGGTATTCTTGCCGCAGTGGCAATCCCGAACTTTATCAGGTTCCAGGCAAGGTCAAAGCAGTCAGAGGCAAGGACCAACCTGAAGGCAGCATTCACGGCAGCCAAATCAAAGTTTGCCGAGACCAACACATACGCAACATTGGTCTTTAACCTGACTGGCGCTGGTAAGATTCCGATGGGGTTTGCTCCTGAAAAGAACAGAAGATATGCATATGTGTCAGGTTTTGCCGGTGACACAATTGCCTGTGATGCAACAGGTGCTCTCTGCACTGGTGCAAACCTCTGCGGTGGTTGTGCATACGCAGCCCAGGCTCCGACACAGTTCAACTTTGTCTATGCAGCTTACGGCAATGTTGACGGCGAGCCCAAAGAGGATATGTGGAATATCGACCAGGCCAACCAGATAATCAATGCGAAGATCACCATTGGTGTAAACGGAGCAGCAGGTGCTTTAGCGGCTGACCCGAACCAGTGCAATGATGTGGACAACGACTAATTAGAGGAATTTCCATCAGAAGCCCGGTTAAACCCGGGCTTTTTTTATTTTAAAAATTGAAGCATAATCATTAACTTATTGTAATAATTCAAAAATTAACAAATCTGCCCCGAGGGGTGCCGGGTATACATTGGCTTCCATACGTTCTGTAGTGGTAAGTCAAATCTCGATATTCTGTATTCAGAAGGAGATGGTCATAAGTTTTGGTTTATTAAAATAGTCAATAAAAATGTAATAATGGTTAAATATTGGTAATTTTGTAATAATGTTCATAGTAGTAAATAACACGACGTTGCGAAAATACGCGCCAGTTTCATTAGGCTATTATTAAAAATGGCAGTTCGTATATCCATAATGGTCTTATCTGTTTTGTTATTTGTTTACCGTAAACGGCCAATGGCCGTAATACCACGGAACAGGAGTGGAGAATAATATTTCCTGATTAGGTGAATCAAATGAGTAAAAGCACTGGCTAAAATCATCTGTTTTTCAGGTCTTTGACAATGGATAATAGTTCGGCATCCTTCAAATCATCTGTGTTAATACTGCTCAGCAACTCCTTTGCTTTCGCAAAATTGTCTTTGTAATAATAATGTTTTATCAGTGACGAGATAACACCTGTCTTATCCTTCTCTGTAATCTGGCCTGATGAAAGCATTTTTTGTGTTGCATTTTCCAGTCCTGTAGTATCTCCGAGGGTAAAATATGCCCTCTGAAGATTACTAAGGGTATCTCTGTCCTGAGCGGCATTGAGACACTTATTCATATGCGACAGGATTGCTGTATTCTGGCTCTGATAAAATATTGATGTGGTGAGTTCGATATACTTTCTTATTATTCCTGATATGTTATTGCATTTGTCCTGAGTGTAGTTTTCCGGAGTTTGTGGAAAGTTTGTGAGAAATGTGTGATATGCCAGAAGTTCGGGGTAGTTGTTGATGACAAATATATTTTCTGTATCCAGATTGTTATCCAATATATAACTGAATCCGGACCTCGCAACCTGCTTCTGTCCCCTGATTTCGGAGGATTTTATAAATTCTAAAATCTGATTGGTGTCCATACTTTTTATTATATCTTTAATAAGAGTTTTTGATGGTAATCTGCTGTACTCATAACTGACATTGGTCTCTGCTATCGAAAAGATTACATTGGATGTCCTTCCGACAAAAAAGGCCTTTGGCGCTTCATATTCTATAACAGGAAATTTATCTTCATTTACTATCAGGTCATCTTCACCTCTGCCGTAATATGTTCTGAACCGGTTTTCTCCGATAAGATTCATTGAGACGAACTTGGGAATAGTATCGGGAATACCGAGCGAATTTTTGTCTTTTACTGTATTGAGAAAAAGCGGGTCGCTGAATTTTTCAATGATTCTCTTCTGGTCAAATGTGATAGGTTTATCAGAGCCGACTATTAAAAGATCGAGCTGTGCAGGGGCAAAGACATAGGCGTATTCAAAGACTCTGCCGAGGGTATTAAACATAATATTCAGAATCTTATCGTTGGTTTCATATGCCTGAAACCACTGAACAAATAGGCCATCTTCTTTAAGGTGAGATTTTACTTCTTCAAAATATTGTACTGTAAATAAATTGGCAACTCCGGCCATCCACGGGTTTGATGGCTCCGAGATGATAATATCATATTTTTTCTGAGGATTCAGTCTCAGATATTCTCTCCCATCGGCATTTATTATTTTAACTTTCTTGTTGTTTAATATGTCATAGTTTGCTTCCTTAAATAATTCGGCTGCCTCAATAACCTCCTTTGAGATCTCAAGCAGTTCTATGTTTTTTATCTCTTTATGGGTGGAGAGAACGCCGCCTGTAACACCACTACCCATCCCGAGGAGGAATACATCCTCCGGTTTAGGATGCAAAAGAACGCCGATATGACCACACCATATCTGTGTTGGCATATCAAAGCCGGTACTTGCGTCCGGTTTTCCGTTTATTCTTAGAGACAGTATCCCTTTTGGTGACTTCGTAACGGATACAAGAGAGCCTTTCCCTTCTTTATAAAATATCAACTTTTCGTGGTCTTTAACTTTCAGAAAATTTTCAAATGTTTTGGCATAACGGTTTCTTAGCCTGAAATTTCCTCGTTGAATATATTCTTTGTCGATAAACTGGTAGTTTAAAAGAAATACTGATACCAGTACTGTTATTATTATAGGCGCAATATTAATGACCTTTTTAATACCTGATGAGAAAAACAGTATCACTGCTATGATAAGATTAATTATTATACCAGTCTTCATTGAGTTCTCCATCCCTATTTGAGGGAGGAGAATAAAACCTGCAACCAGAGAGCCGACAAGATTACCAAGTGTATTTACCGAAAATGTATCACCAATCCCGATTCCGAGTTTTGTTATGCTCTTTGTATTTATATGACTTGCGAGAGGTAACGTCATTCCGATAAAGAAGGTGGGCAAAAACATCGCAATAAAACATATAATTATCTTCGAAATTTCATAAAAGATAAACATCCCTTCTGTCTTGGGGATGCTTCCTCCTATAATGTTAAAGTAGTACGGGAGCCGCATATATAAAGGCAGAACAATAATAATTGTTATGGCAATCATAAATTCGGTTATTGCAAACCAGAACAGGTGATTGATTCGCCTGTTCATCGCTCTATGGATTACGAAGGAACCGGCAGCAATCCCCGTTATAAATGTAAAGAGCATTATTGCAAATGACTGAACAGCCGAACCGATTATTAGTGCCAGCATCCTTGTCCATACTACCTCATACAACATTGATACAAATCCGCTCAATCCAATCATTATAAGAACAATTTTTATCTGTGATTCCGAATAGGTGATTTCAGAATTCTCCTCCTCCTTTTCAGTTGTGCTGTCTGCCTGAGAAATTGTAAAATCTTCACTTACTCGCTTGCTCAGATAGTAGGTTACAATCCCAATTGCTAAATTTACAAAGGAGAATAATTGAACTGAAAAATCAAGTCCGAGTGTGTGGATAATGAAATATCCACCTATGAGTGTTCCTATAATTGCCCCAACAGTATTTAGAAAATATAAGAGTCCGACCTTGGCCCCTACATCCTTAATCTGTTTTATGATAAATTTGCTCATTACCGGGAGTGTCCCGCCCATAAGTGTGGTAGGCAGAAGAATCGTGATAACGCTAAATAGTATTTTCAGAATTATATTCCCGAAAGTATTTGGGATTGAACCCTGAGCAAGGGCAAAATAGAGATTAAAAAGCCCATCGAAATAAAGAGGAAACAGAGTGCATGCAATCCCTATCCCGAACTCGAGAAACGAATATAATCTCAGAGGATTTTTTGTTCTGTCAACAAATTTCCCAAATATATGATTGCCGAGGGCAAGTCCACCCATAAATGTGGAGAGGAGGATTGCTGTTGAATAAGAGGTGGCACCTAAAAAGAGATTAAAATATTTCGACCATACAACTTGATATATAAGTCCAGCCATTCCGGAAAGGAAGAAGCAGGTATAGAGAATATATTTCATAATCTCCTCCAAAATATAATGGTCTTATATTGTATATTGGTGTCTTTGTAAACCTAAATTTATCTGATGAGAACGTTTTACAATATAAACTTTCTAATAGAAAACGGAATTAATGTAAATAGTTTTTTAGTTTACAATCATTCATTTTTGAATTAAAAATTTTAGGTAAAGTTCCATACCCCGCCGACCTGCAAAGACGTCTCTCCTGGAAAAACCTTGACACATTGCGTCATTTGTGATAGGCGATATTATCAATTTATTAAGGAGGCTTTGTAATGAACCTGGAGACTTTGAAGAATCTAAAGAACTTTGTCAATGTGGATTTTATCAAATCGCTTAACAGAGAGCAGGTAAGGGCCATTGCCGAATATTATATTCCGAAGGGGATAAGATTCAGCAAGACGATGAACGGGACACACCGTATGATAAGCGGTAAGGATGACAGGGGTGATTTACCTGTGACCGTAACACTCAACTGTGTAAGCAGCAATATGCTGAGTTTTATCAAGAGAGACAGTGGTGAATTTCTGAGGATGGAGGTGACCGGTATTATTACAGCTGCTGACCTTGTTGAGAATGCTGAACTGAGAGGAAGTGTGGAGTATGACTTTATCTCGAAGAAGCAGTTTGTATATGAATTTTACTTCTCCGACAAAAACGGGAAGGAATATTATTTCAACGGCCACAACGACCTTTCAATCTTCCAGCCAATAAAGTCATTTAGTACTATGCTCGGAGAGATTGTTGATAGAGAGAGTGGGAAGATAGTCTCAACGGTAGTGTTGAAGATAGAGGCAAAGGATATATTCCCATTGATTGCAAGTTTCAGAATTACCAGATAATTTATTGATAGCAGTATAATTATTTGTGGACATTTGTAAAAAATTAGATATATCAAAAGCCGTTTGGTAAGAGTTTTGAAATAGTTTTTGCTTAACTCAATTATCAGAGGAGGATTTTTTATGTCAGAAGAGAAGAAGTTTAATAGATGGTTGGTCGTTGTAGGTGCTTTACTTATTCAAATTTCGCTTGGTGCAATCTATATATATTCTGTTTTCAAACCCGCATTAAAAGATAAGTTTCCGAGCTGGTCAGCTACTGATCTTGCTCTTCCTTCACAGCTCGTGCTTGCATTTTTTGCACTTAGTATGATTGTTTTTGGTAGAATTCAGGATAAACTTGGACCAAGAAAAATAGCAACTCTTGGTGGTATACTTCTCGGTATAGGTCTTATTATTGCATCATTTGCCAATAACCTGTTTCTCTTTGTGCTTGGCTTTTCTATAATTGGCGGTATCGGGATAGGTGCTGCTTATGTCTGCCCGATTGCTACCTGTGTGAAGTGGTTTCCTGATATGAGAGGGCTTATCACGGGCCTTGCGGTGGCTGGTTTTGGGGCGGGCGCACTTGTCTTTACACCGGTTGCAAAGAGCCTGATCGCGTCACAGGGAATAATGACGACATTTTTATATCTGGGCATAATCTTTCTTATAGCAGTAGTAATCGGTGCACAATTTATGATAAATCCTCCGGCCGGTTACAAACCAGAAGGGTGGAATCCACCTGCTATGGCAGCCTCTGCCTCAGGTGCTGTTCAAAAAGTAGATTTTACCTGGCAGGAGATGCTCAAGACAGCACAATTCTGGCTCTTATGGCTTACTTATTTTGCTGGTTGTACAGCCGGACTGATGATTATTATGAATGCAACGAATGTATGGCAGTCTTTCTCACTCCTTCAGCTTTTCAGTGGTTCCCCTGTACCCAAGGATAGTTATGCCGATATTATCTCAAAAGGTGCCTCTGCGGTTATGATCGTTGCTATTCTTAATGCATTGGGAAGGATTGTCTGGGGTAAGGTATCCGACAGTATCGGAAGAAAACCTACATTGATGATTATGTTCATATACGCAGGCGTCATTATGCTTTTACTTAAATTCTTTACATCCTATGGTTTATATCTCTTTGGTGTAGCCTCCATCGGATTCTGCTTCGGTGGTTTCCTCGCACTTTATCCGGCGGTTACGGCAGACTTCTTCGGAACAAAAAATGTCGGTGCAAACTATGGCTGGATGTTCTCTGCTTACGGTGCAGGTGGTCTCTTCGGACCATGGCTTGCCCCGAAGCTGATGAGTGTTGTTCAGAAAGTCCCTTATGAGTCTCTTGAGAAGAGCGGTGAGATTGTTCAGAAGACCTATGATGCCGGGAATTATACAACTGCATTTGTAATATCCGGTATACTCTGTATAATTTCTGCGGTTCTCATTCTGATTCTCAAAGCACCTAAGGTAGAAGAAAAGAAAGAATAAGAATTATTAAATATTCCGAAAATTGCCCGTATCTTGTCTGAGGTACGGGCTTTTTTATTGTCTGAATATTGTTGAAATCACGGGACTGATGGATTAGTAAAAGATGTTATGAAAGCTATATCGGGAGCCGACTATGATGTTGTAATCGCCGGAGCGGGTGTTTCGGGTGCACTCCTTGCATATAATCTTTCGAAATCCGGTTTCAGTGTATTCTGTCTTGAAAAGGGTAATCAGAATTATATCAGAACAATCTGGACGAACGATATTCCTATCTGGTCCCTTCAGAGCGGGTTGCTCAATAATATAGATGTTCCTGAAAATTTTACTCCGGAGATTACGGCTGTTCTGGATCAGTCAGGAAATACTGCATTTTATTTCGATACACAAAAGATTGTCAGATCGGTTGATATGAAAAAACTGGTAAAAAATCTCCGGGATGCAGCAATCGGGTCAGGAGCAGAAATATGGTTTAATTCCGAACTGAGAGAGGTTCTTCCGGAGGCCGGCGGGGTTTCTGTACAGATAAAGACACCCCGTGGAAAAATGAGTCTCAGGTCGAGATACGTTATCGATTGCACAGGTGCCGGTTCACCGGTGAGGAAGAATTTTTTCCGTGACGAGATGTCAGATGCTGATTATATTTATGCCTACAGACTGAAATTTGACGTAAAGGGTAGTGCGATTTCAGGATTCTACGACAGGCACAGACTTGCCTCTGATTCGGCAGTGCTGAGATTGTCGGAGAACGGAGGATTTAATACGACAGCCATCTTTCCGGATATCAGGAATGAAACAGTCGAAATATTGTGCGGAGGAAATGACAGGGATATACCGAAGAGGATATCGGAGATTGTAAAAAAGGAATTCGGTACTTCAGTAAAGCCGGTTGCCGGAGGAGGAGGAATAATTCCTGTAAGAAGACCTTTTCTCAGACTATTTAAAGATGGTGTTTTCAGTATCGGCGATTCGGCATCGATGATATATCCTATGTGCGCATCCGGTATATCGACAATCATTACTGCTTCCGAGATGCTGATTGAGTCCCTTAAAACAGACTCACCTTATTCATTTCAGGGAAGATTCAACAATGTTATATCGCAGCGATATGCCCTGATGACGTTCTTTCGCAGAATAATTGAGGAGGCTGACAGATATGATACAGGGATTCTCTTTGACCTTGTTATCAATCCGGTGAGCATACGGTATGTATTTGACAACAAACCTATTATTAATCCCGAGAATGTGGTATTGACATTGAGAAGAGGTCTGAAACTGATTAAGAGACCTTCCATTATAAAAAAGGCAGGTATCTATTTGCTTGCAGGAAGTCTGGATTCTGTATTATATTCACTCAAGCCTGCTTTCTGGAGGTCTGATTATCTTAACCTTCTTGAAAGCAGATTAGTCAGACTTTTTACGAGGTAAAGTATATGAAGAAAGCCGTTTTCTTTTTTCTCATTTTATGCTCCGTAAATGTCTATGCCAAAGAGGGTTTTTATGTGTCACTTGGTCTCGGCAGCGATATCTTTTTCGGCGAACAGATGCCCTCCGAAGTAATATACAAGAATAATTATCCTGTTGTGATAATCAGCGGCAATGCACAGAAAGAGGCCACAACGGATATTGTCTCGACCGATCTTGGCGGTATGTTTGCTCTGGATTTCAATATGGGTTATAATATAATGAACTACGCATCCGTTGAACTGAAACTGAATTTTACAGGGTCGGATATTACTTCGAAGGGGGAACGTAAAGGCGGAGGATTTGTATCAGGGATTGCAAAATATCATCCTCTCAATCACTGGAAGAAGGATTATTTTATTGACCCGTATGTTTTTCTGGGCGGCGGATATTCAATGATAGGTATGAATGTTGAGGAGTGGGGGTTTCCCGAAAAGCAGTCGAAGGCAATAGCAGGTGGTTTTTTTGAGACAGGTCTTGGCACTGATGTGTATATCAAAAACTGGTTTTCATTATTTCTGGACCTCAGTTTCTATTTCCCTTCGTACTCAAAATTCTATTACGACTGGGATAAGGATATTACGCACGAAATGGAAAAGACACCTTCCACGACTGTGTTTGCAATTATTGTGGGCAGCAGATTTCATTTTAACATCAAGGAATAAGTTGAGGTATTAAATGGTCAGTACATTTGTAATAGCAGCTCTCTCTGTGATTTTGCTGATGGTCCTTTTCCTTCCTTTTATCTTTCATAAGGTTGAGGAGAATCTCGAGATTTTCCTTTTTCTGATGGGAGTGCTTTCACTGGTTGTTACGAAGAGCCTCCATCTGGATATTATCATGGAAGGTTTGCACGAACCGATAAAGATATCTCTGGCGGTTCTTATTGCCGGATTCGTATTCAAATATACACACAAATATCTGAAAGACCTCGTTTTCTTCTCATTGAAGAGAATACCGTTTGGTCTCTTTATGTTTCTGGTTGTGGTGATTCTGGGATTTATTTCGAGCATTATAACCGCAATTATTGCATCGCTTGTGCTCGTGGAAATTATCAATGTCCTCAGAATGGACCGCAAACACGAACTGTTTTATGTCGTTGTTGCCTGTCTCTCGATAGGTCTCGGGGCTTCGCTGACACCGATAGGCGAACCGCTCTCGACAATCGCAATAAGTAAACTGAAGACCTGGCCTCAGGTGGATTTTTTCTACCTTCTGAGACTGCTCGGTCCGTTTATAATCCCGCTGGTTCTATTCTCCGGGATAGCCGCCGGGCTCTATAAAGGCCACAATGCCGAGGATACGCTTTCAGAATCTCCCGACGAGGAGAAGAAGATAGAATCTGTAAGAGAAATTTTCTTCAGGACATTCAAGGTATATCTCTTTGTAATGGCCCTTGTGTTTCTTGGTTACGGATTTAAGCCAATAATCGATAATTATGTCCTGAAACTCTCTCCTCTGGTTTTATACTGGGTAAATATGATTTCGGCCGTGGTCGATAACGCAACACTTACAGCCGCAGAGATAAGTACCGCGATGTCGGAGGAGCAGGTCAGGGACCTCTTACTCGGACTTCTCCTGTCGGGAGTAATGCTCATCCCGGGAAATATCCCAAATATTATTTGTGCAAGCAAACTGAAAATCAAATCCCGGGAGTGGGCAAAACTCGGACTGCCGATAGGATTTTCATTACTTGTAATAGTCTTTATTATTCTGCTTTTTGTATAATTTTTATCTGCAGAGGTATCCCGGTACTTTCAGTTTTATCAGAGGGCTCTCTGTACTCTTCTCCGAAATTTTTACAACATCTGTTTCAGATTTATCCGAAATAAATACTTCTGCCTTTATTGCTGAAACAGAAAGATTGTCCGGATTTTCCAGTCTTACTGTAAGTTCACAGGAGTCCGATAGTAATAACTGACCCAGATTTGTGTTTTCTCCTATACACATCGGTTCGGATATCAGGCCGGCGCTGAGCGGGTCATCGGAAGAGATTTCTATTCTGTATTTCCCGTAGTGAACAGGTGCTTTGAATTTTCCGTTGCTGTCGGGCAATATCGATGATTCGAGACTGATATTGTCATTCTGTTCGGGAAGGCAACCACCCAGACGTCTTATGTTAATCTTCGGAGTGTATCTGTTCTGCAAAGGAAGAATGACCCCCTCAAGGTCTACTTTTCTTTCGATGCTGATTGTCTTTATGTCCGCGTCAGGTACAGTAATGTCTGTGCTGCTTGTAATGCTCCACTCACTGTTGTGAATATCTTCCGGGATAATGAGAAATGTGTATCTTCCTTCTCTGAGGTCGGTTTCGAAATATCCTTCAGAATCAGTAATAAAAGTCTTTGTATAAAGAAATTCATTTCTGTTCATTGTAGCAATAATGCGGTTTTTATTTTCAGCAGAAACTGACCCCGAGATATGTCTGAGAGGGGGTACAAAGCCGAGATTGATAGTGCCTATCTGTACGATCTCTTCGCTGATAATGTCGGGCAGTTTGATAACAGGCCAGTCCGGGTTTTTTTCCGAGCCATAGAGCATAAGTGAAAAGCTCTCGCTTTTTGTCGGAACAATAATTGAAAATCTGCCCTCACTGTCCGTTACAGATACATTCGACTGAAGAGTAATGCCTTTATCATACTCCCTGTATGCAAGGACATTTATTCCTTCGACGGGGATTCCGCTCTTCGAATCGAGTATTACATTCCCGTAGATATATCTTACATTTTCGGGTGAGGGGTATAATATTGTCAGTGTCGGTATCTCCGAATTTACCTTGACAGTAGTCTTCAGCTGCGGGATCGAATCACTTTTATACGGTGAGATAAGGATTGTATAATTACCCTCCGGCAGCATTGTACAGAAACTCCCGCTTTTATCCGTCTCTGCGTTGACGGGAGGCAGAAGCAGTTCTGAATTTTCCGGTATGAATCTGATTGTGGCATAGACAGGAGATTCCGAGTATATGACCTTTCCGCAGATGCTGTATAAACGGGGCAGGGTGATGCTGATGCTGTTACCGTCTGTTATGTTGTGTCTGGTCAGGCGGGATATCTGAAATTTTTTTTCGATATTTACATTGAGTCTGATGAAAACCCTGTCGAGGTTGTAGTATTCTCTGTCACACCCGCCGATTACGAAACAGCTGTTTTTAGGGGTATTCATACTTGCAGTATCACTGCAGGATGTCAGCAGAAGCAGATAAATGGCAAAAAGATATCTAATAGCAGTCTTCAATCTGAATCACCGTCCAGGAAATATAGTCAAAATTGCCACCCTTCTCGACAGCCTTGAAGGGGGGCGGTTCTGTCGAATCAAGCAAAAAGGGTCTGTCCGATAGAATGACCTCCACCGTATGAACCGAACCTCTTGATTTGGAGGGCAGAATGGAATTCTTCAGGTCCAGAATGAAACTGTCCCCGCCCCTGATAATATTCTTCTTGTCGGGCGGCGGTATTACAGAACCCTTCTGATAATTCTTGATATATTCATAGTCAACATACCATCTGACATAGAGCATATCCTCTGTATCAAGCTCTGTTACCTCGGAGAAACCGAATTCCTTTTTGCAGAGAGAGTCGATCTTGACTACAGGGCTGTCAGGGCTTATTTTGGATTTGTTGATAAGCGGTGGTCTGTTGTTCACCTCTAAAAGACGTATCTCCGGTGTATCTACACAGAAAGTTGATGTAAAGGATAGAAGAGCCATAGCAGATACCAATCTTAACACAGCCGGTAATCTGTTGGTATTCTTTTGACCTTTAACTGCACTGATTTGCGGCAATTTAGTCATATCGTCTCGTCGTCAATGTCCTCAAGATATCTGAAAATCGTCCTCGGGTCTACTCCGAGGTCCTTTGCTGTCTTTGTCCTGTTACCGCCGTTCTTCCTTAGTGCCTGAAGGATATATCTCCGCTGAAACTCCTCTCTTGCCTGTGCGAGCGGCAGAATGGGTGTCTCCGATTCCTCCGTCAGTTCAAGGTCCTCCTTTTCTATGAGAGGGTGTTTTGACAGGATTACGGCCTTTTTTATTCTGTTCTCCATCTCCCTGATATTACCCGGCCAGGGATAATTGTTGATAACCTTTACGGCACTTATTGAAAATCCCTCGACGGGTGAATTGTACTCTTTTCTGAATTTCTGGAGAAAATATTTTGCAATCAGCATTATATCTTCTCCGCGGTCTCTCAGCGGAGGCAGATAGAATCTGACGACATTTACGCGGTAATATAAGTCCTGTCTGAATTTTTTGTTTTTTACGAGCTCATCAAGATTCTGATTCGTTGCGCAGATGATTCTCACATCTGTCTCCTCGGGTGTGTTCGAGCCTACCTTGGTTACGATTTTATCCTGAAGTGCGCGCAGAAGTTTTGCCTGCAGATGGACAGGCATATCTCCTATCTCATCCAGAAAGAGTGTCCCCCCTGATGCAAGCTGGAATTTCCCTTCTCTTGTGGATACGGCACCGGTGAACGCACCTTTGGTATGTCCGAAGAGTTCACTCTCCAGAAGGTCTTTCGGTATGGCCGCACAGTTAATTGCTACAAAAGGACCGTTTTTGCGGGGAGAATTATTGTGAATCTCCCTTGCGAGAATCTCCTTTCCGGTACCTGTTTCACCCTCGATGAGGACAGTTACGTCGGTCTGCGCTACCTTGCGCATCTTTTCCATAATCTCCGTCATATAGGGACTTGCATAAATAATGTTGCTGAGATTTCTTATGTCGAGGTCTTTTTCAAGTCTGTCTATATGAAGGGCTGATTTCAAAAGGAGTGTGACCTGTGATGCAAATATTGTAATTACCTCAAGTGAGGTCTGGTCGAAGAGATTGGCGATATTGTCATTCCCGAGATAGATAAGTCCCAGAATATTGCCCTGATATATGAGCGGCACGCATATTATAGAGCAGAGTTTCAGATTTATTACGGATACGCTCATTTTGAACTCTGTATCGTTCATGGCATCGTTGATAATCAGTGGTTTTTTGGTGCTGATTACCTTCTCGATGACTGAATCCGAAATGAGTTCCCGGGGATTTGTGAAATTCTTGCCATCCAGACCACGTGCAACCATTATATCAAGTGTATTCTCCCTGAAGATAATAATGAAACCTTTATCGGCCTTTGTAAGTGTTATCAGGGCGTCTGTAAGGTTGTTCAGGAAGGTATCGAGTCTGAAGTCGGACATCAGTCTTGTCGAGGTCTCGAAGAGAATCTTGTAAATATCCTTTTTTGCCCCGCTCTCTTTTGGTTCCTGCTTTCTCCTTTCATAGACAAAGGAGATGATAAAATTCCCTATTTCTGCGGGTACGTTTTCCTGCAGTTTCTTTCGTCTTGCCGGTTTGCCTTCGTAAAGGAATTCCTGATCGCTTGATGCCACCTGCAGGGTATATGAATGTCCGTCAGAGAATATGTTTGCAAAGTGCTTTGGAAGTTTCTTGTCTTCCAGCACAATATCACATTCCTGTGAACTTCCGATTGACGTTATCCTCTTTTTAATTTCGTATGTCCTGAAATTCCCTGTAATCCTGTTTTTGACCTCAATAAACGGCATTTTCAGTTTCCTCCTTTTGTATCTTTCAGTGAATAATACATTCCGTCAGCAACAGAATAGATGTATATTGTCCCGAATGCAATGAGAGAGGCTATCTGAACGGTCTTGAGGAGATTTGCCCTGTCCGCATCCTCCTGATTCTTAACATAACCGTATCTGTCTATCATTGACTGAACCTGCCAGTAGGAATAGATGTTGGTGCCAAGTGAGAGGACCTGCATTGCAAGCAATATTGTCCCTTTGGCTTTCCGGTCCTGTGCGTACTGAGGCAGTCCGAAGGGGAGCAGGTTTACATAAATATTGTATTTTCCCTTCCGTTGTGTCACCTCTGCCTCCTTTTTCGGAGGTCTGGGCATATCTTTCTTTATTTTGTCGAAAAAGAGGACCATCGAAGGGGGGAAGAGAAACGGGTCCAGTTTTGTCTCCGGTCTTAAAAAGAGCAGTTGCCTGAAACTGGCCTCTGCGGCTTTATAGTCTTCCAGATAGAAATAGGCTGCTCCGGTGTATTTGTAGCATTCGGCGAGTTCGTTTTCGTCCTTTGCAAGATTGTTGTTTATTATTTTGCTGAATACCTGAACAGACTGTTTGAAATCCTGATGCTCAAACAGATAAATTCCCTTCTTAAACAGGTCGTCGTCGGTCTGGTTGAGTGCAAGTGAAAAAATAATAATAACCTGATAGATATTCATTTTTCTTTGGTAAGGTTGATTTTTAAAGTTCTGGCTTCACCTGCGGTCAGCTCTATCTTCCTGATATAGTCTTTGTATCCTGCCTTTGACGCCTTAAGGAGTATTTCACGTCTTCCGTCCTTGGTATTTATAGGAATAGTAATACCACTCTTAGTATACATATCACTCCGTCCCAGAAGGTTGCCGTCAATATATATATCACATTCTGGGGAAGTGTTAATAAATAATTTTGCAGGTTTAATATTGTCAAATACCAGTCTGAGGTCGGTCTTCGAATCCGGCTCTATGCTGATTTCCTTTTCTATATCGAAGAAGAAGGGGTTTTTGACCCTGATAAAGTGCTTTCCGCTCTTAAGTTTGATATTGAGGGTTGCCTTTTCCCTGCCTGCAAGTTGATTATTGATATATATATCGCCGTAAGGTTTTACAAACAGGTTGAGTTCCCCGAATCTGGGAATTGTACTTTCTTCCTTTTCATCACTACTCTGGCTTTTCTCCCTTGCTGACTGTGGACGGGCAATCTTCCGCTTTGGTTTTTTCAGTACCATCTCCTCTTCTGACTTTTCTTCTGTTCTTTCTGATTCATTTCCGGTTGATATTATCTTGTCTTCCTCCGATGGGGTTGTATGGACATCGGGATATTTGTCATCAGGTGTAACTGCAACCGTATTCTCCGCCGGCTTTGTGTTTGAGTCAGGTATCCTTTTATAATAGGAGACTGCGTTGAAGACAATAAAAGCCATAAGAAGGAATATTGCGCTTGCCAGAAGGACTGATTTTATCCTTTTTGACCTTCTCTCTGAATCTTCAAGGGAAGAGAATCTCTCAAATATGGCCTTTGCATCATCGTCATCGGGTGCAAGGTACAGAAGGATATTCAGGTAATCCTGAATCTGAATTCTGCTTTCTGTGTTATGTATGTTCTTGTAGAGATATTCCTTGAGGTGTCCGGCAATCTTTTTGTTGAGTTCATCGAGATATTCGATCGGTTCCTGAAAAAACTTCTGAAGATTCTGCTCTGTATTGGTAATTCCGTATCCTTTCAGATAATCATTGAGCTCTGCTTTGAGCTCTTCTGTGCTGCTGTAACGTTCGGCCAGATTCTTCTTCAGGCATTTCTGTATTATTGCAGAGAATCTGCTGTCAATTAAAGGATTGAGTTCCTTCGGCTCCTTATATTCCCCCATAAGTATAGATTTGAAGATAGAGGCCGGAGAGTTCCCCTTAAAAGGGAGTTCTCCGCAGGAAATGAGATATAGTATTGTGCCGAGGGAGAATATATCGGTTCTTAAATCCACATCCTTTCCGTCGATTTGCTCGGGAGACATATGTGCAGGGGAGCCCGAAATAGAGCCTGTTATTGTAAGACTTTCTGCGTCCGCTATATGTGCAATTCCGAAATCGGCAATCTTTAACTGATAGTTTTCGGATATAAGGATATTTTCAGGTTTCAGGTCTCTGTGTATGACATTGTTTTTATGTGCGTGTCCTATTGCATCTGCAAGGACAGATATAATCATAGCGGCTATAAACGGTGAAGATATGTCGTATTCGGACAGGAATGTGCCGAGATTTTTACCTTTAATAAATTCACTGATTATATAGCAGTCTGAGGAGTCTGATTTGTAATCATATATTTCAATGATATTTTTGTGTCTGAGCCGGGCGATTGCCTGTGCCTCCCTCAGAAATCTCTTTTTGACCTCCTCTTTTTCAATCAGATGCGGATGGAGGACTTTTACCGCAACATCCCTGTTTAATACGGTATCCCGTGCCCTGTATACCGCGGCCATACCGCCGGAGCCGGCCTTTTCCAGAATCTGATATCTGCTGTCAATATTCATAATCCAACCACTATGACAATTGTGACATACCTTATTCGTTTAACTATTTAAAGTCAAATCTTTAATACGCCAAATATCCTTGGTGTCGGTTAAGTTGTGGCATAACAATAAAATATTTGACTTATTATGTGTAGAATAGTACTTAAAATACAGCGGACAGGAGGAATCAATGACAGGAAAGATATATGTAATCCTTTTAATGTTCCTCGTATCTTACGCCTTTGCCCAGACAGGTGCGGCAAAGAATGAGAAAGATAAAAAGGAGGACAGACCGACTCTGATTGTTTTCAATATATCACCGGAAAAGGGAGTTGAACCGGGTTCGGCAAATCTTCTGACCGAGTTTATTCTGACAGAGATAGCCAATATCGACAGGTATAATGTCATAGGCCAGAACGATCTCGACAAGATGCTCTTCTGGGAGACCAATAAGCAGCTCAAGAACTGTACGGATTCCAGTTGTATGGCACAGATAGCCGGTGCAATGGGAGCTGAATATTATGTTATTGGTTCAATCGGTACGATGGGAGACAATTATCTTGTTAATCTCAAACTGATAAATGTTATGAAGGCTGTTGTGGAAAAGAGAGTAACCGAGCTGATAAAGAAGGATGAAAATGAACTCATCAAAGGGACAAAAGGTATAGTATTGAAATTGTTTGATATTAATACCAAACCTGCTGTTTTGAAGGACGAAGTGAGTAAGGCAGAAAAGACTCCCAAGACGGCTGCACCGGAGCCAGCTGTGAAAAAGGAGACAGAAGTCAGGACCGGCCAAGGTATTAACTGGGTCGGATATTCCCTTCTGGGGACCGGCGTTGTAGGTCTGGCTGTGGGTGGATATTTCACAAAATCTGCTATCGACGCCGATGATAAGTATAAGAAAAGCACGGCGGATACAGCCGAAAAATATAATCAGGAACGTGAAGACAATAACCGCAATGCGGTGATATCCTATATCGCCGGCGGGGCACTAATAACAGGCGGAATTCTCTATCTGCTGCTGGGAGGCAAAGAGGTCAGCAGGGAGAACAATAAAGTCTCTGCCGGTTTTGATGGAAACTGTTTATATATTTCAGCCACTTTTTAGCAGACCATAAAAGTTTTTGGCATAACAGGCGGTTTTGAAGAACCTGCCCCAAGACAAATACGGACAGACCCGAAATTTACCCTGCACTTTAATTCTTAAGTATTAGTTATTGAAAACCTTATCTGATTGATGTATTATTACTTCCGGCTTTATGAAAAAAAACATCATCAGAATATTATTTCTGACACTGATTTTGAGTTGCACTGCAATCGGTGATAAACCCGAAGAATATACCGAAAAACCACAGAACCCGAAGTACCTGAGCCTGCTCGGACATTTCATTGCTCTCTCCGACTCATCTCAGATGACCGGTCTTGCCGAAGCAATGCGTATTCTTATGAAGACCAATCAGCTCAGGGAACTGGTAGATTCGCTCGATATCGCGATCAAGAGTGTAGGCGGTTCGAATCTAAAAAAGATTCTGAGGGAAGTGCTGATAGATCCGTCTCTCAGGGAATTTCTGAAATCAGATGGTCCTCTTGCAAAACTTCTGGATTATCCGGACATAATAAGAAGTCTGGATACATTACATATTCTCAACCGGAACGGGGCTGTTCACAACGGGCTGATACCTCTTATTAAGGTTGCATATGATTCACCTCTTCTGACGGATTTTTATGATGCCGTGTCCTTCCTGCTCGAAGAGGGATATATTCAGGAGGCTATAGGGATTATTGAAGGTGCAACTATAGAGAAGGTCAATATAAAGCACGAAGGTTCTGTAAAAAAGGTACCTGCAACAGTGCCGCTCAATATTGCGCTTACCTATATCCTTGAAAAGGATGCAGTAGAGGGGATGGTCATCAACACGGTTGATCTCTTAAGACTCGATTCTGTAAAGAATCTGATTGCCCTTTTGGGTGTAGAACTTAAGAGGATAGGAGAGGACGAGGAGAGGGCAAAGAGAATATTGAACAAAGTCGGAGAGGTGGCAGGGAAAATCGACAGGCGTCATATAGAGGCGCTCAGAAAAATTGTAAAGAATTTTGCTATTTCGGGCATCAATATTAAAGAGAAGGACGGGAATGTTTCTCAGATTAATCTGCTGGACAGATTATATAAAATCATTGGTGAAGATGGCAAAGGCGGAATAGCGGTAATTAATTTTCTGCGTTCTCTCGGCAAAGAGGAGATAAACAGTATAGGACCAAGGCTATCGGTATTCTTTGAAAAGCATTGCGATGACGGAGTTCCGTCCTCTCCCGTAGGGGCTCAGAATTACTCCTGTTTTATGCAGATGGTCCATATGGTTCACTCTACCTATCAGAAGGAGACTGTGCTTGATGAGGAGTCAAGGAAGCTCGGGGCAGAGATACTCGGTCCGATATGCGCTTCTCATCTGAAGGAAGGAGACCCGCTCTTTGAGGACCTGTATAAGGGATATCCCAAAATACCGGTTTTCCCCGGGAATACCGCAGTTGCCTATCATTTCGAACTTGCAAAAAGGACACCCGAACAGGCGGCTGGTTTTACCTCGTATATAAACTGTCTTCTGCACAATAAACTCGGGGATATCCCGATGTATGAGAAGCTGGGTTTCAACCGGGATGTGGATGTGGAAGGTTTTGCAGCTCTCGATGCAATAGGGAAATCGGGTTTCTTTAATTTGTATGTAGGGCTCTTGAATGTCCTGAATAATATGCCCGATAAGGTTCCGAGGGTCAGGGAAATGGCTGATGTCGTTGCTATGATGTGGGGTACAGACGGACAGGAGCTCAATCCTCTCTATGATATCCTGAATACGGCCTTTAATTACCCTGACAAAAATTCGTCTCTGATTGCCGAAATAACCGGGATAATCAATGACCTGCTCGAACTTAAATATAATTTCGACGAGAAGGAGAAGTTTGCCGCGGAGAATATTGTAGCTGCCCTTTCAGATTTACTGAATCCTCAGATTGATATCAGAAAAAATGTCCTCGATTATTATTATAACTCGCTGACACCTGATATAGACGAAAGTATTGAAACGGCAATTCCTGCAATCAAGAATATTTTAACAAAGCCGGACTACAGGGCCTATAAACTCTTTTCTCTTCTCGGTGCGGCCTTCACAAGGGCACGGAACAGGACGACATTCATTGATTATATTGATTCAACTTCGGTGCATTACAGGCCGGATTTTATTAAGGAGGTTACGGAGTTATACAGACTTGCATTGCCTTCGCTTCGCATTCTCTCCAAATATTTTACGGAGTACGACAGCAACGGAGAGCTTATGAATCTTATGGGATATGCCATCTCCTGCGGGGCGGTCAACGATGCCCTCAATGTCCTGGCAAACTCGCACAAATACGACCCTGACTATATATTTCTGGATTTCCTAAAGAGGTTCAATGAAAAGAACGGGATTGCAATAATTGCAGATATGATCGATGCAGTTCACCAGTACGGTATTGTCAGGGAGACAATAGATGTTTTCAGGATTCTTTTCAGATACGATGCCGTAAATGAGATCACTCTCTTCCTGTATTATTTTTTACCACAGATAGACCTTGGAGAAGAGACATTATGAATAAGAGAATAACGTTTATAACTGTTTTTCTGCTCCTCTCGCTTAATGCCTTTGCAAGTCATGATTTTCTGACGGGGACAGGAGTGGTTTCACAGGGGTATGCCGGGGCAGGTTCGGCAGATAAAGACGAACCTTCTCTGATATTTCTGAATCCCTCCCGTATTTCATCGGGGGACAGGAGCAGAATCAGTTTCGGATTCGTTCTGGGCCACAAGGACCTTCGGATAAATAACAACTCCTTCGAAGAGGGAGATTATTCGATATTCGAGGGCGGATTCATTATCCCCTTTTCGGGAAAACTTAAGGACCTGTATTTCGGACTTGCCCTCACATTTCCTCAGCCATCGATAATGTATCTCTACTCACAGGACCCTCAGTATCCTCAATTTATAAATTACAGAAATATTCGCAGATACTCGATAAAACCGGCACTATCATACAGGTTTTTCGGAAAATTTGCTGTCGGTGCGGCTCTTGATGTGTTCGGAGATTCCTACGGGAAGGCAAAGGTTACGATTGACCTCGCCAACCAGAAGACGACACAGAGTGATTTTATTATGGACCAGAAATTCACATATACACCGATTTTAGGTTGTTCATACGATTTCTCGGAGATTCTCTCGGTTGCGCTTTCATATCGGTTTGAAAACAAGCTCAATCTCAAGATTGATACGAATTTTGATATGCAGCTTCTGAATATGAATGTTATTGAAGATGGCCAGAGTTTCTTTATTCCGGCTGAGATAACTCTCGGGTTTGTATCCCGCCCGGTGAAAAATCTGAAATTGCTGCTGGATATAGGATATATGTTCTTTTCGGATATGCCGGAGCAGTATGTAATTATTGATATTGAACCAAGTGTGCTCTTCCCGTCAGTAAAAAATACCGAAGCTAAAAGGATTTCGGCAAAGGACGTAATGAGGGTTAAGGTTGGTGGCGGATACAGGATTTTCAATGAAAAAATAGAACTGAGGGCCGGATATCAGTATTTCCCGACCTCTATCCCTGACCAGATCTACAATACAAATATTCTGGACAGTGACAGGCATACATTTGCGATAGGGAGCGGTATTCATCTGAATGACCCTTCGGGTCTGTTGAGTAACGGACTGGATTTTAATATGTATTTTCAGTATCACTATCTGACCAGACGGAGTTTCAACAAGGCAGACCCGCTTGACCCTTATGGTGATTATTCTATCGGCGGGAATATTATTGAAGGCGGATTGGGTATTTCATTTTCTTTGTAATAGAGGTATGTATGAGAGAATTTTCTGGTATTCTGATTTTGCTTTTTCTCTTTGGTTGTGAAGGTGAATCAGTCTTTCCGGTTGCACCTAAGGATATAACTGTAGGCCCTTTGTATTCATATGTAAACAATCCGGTACTGAAATCGGGAGATAAAGAGTCGGATTTCGATTATCAGGCAATATCTTCTCCGTCGGTTCTTGTTGTAAAAGACAGACTGATTATGTATTTTACAGCGGTAAACAAGGACGGTGTCTATTCAATCGGAAGGGCGGAATCGGGTGACGGGTTGGTCTGGCTCAAGAGTGAAAATGCTGTTATTCTGCCTGACCCGGATAACTTTCAGGAGAAGTCTGTAAAGGAACCCTCTGCTATTTATGACGGTGAGAAGATAAATATCTTCTTTGTCTCCGTAACGAAGGAGAATAAACATCGCATAATGATAGCGTCCTCGAGTGATTCACAGACCTTCTTCAGGTCTGATAAGGAACTGATAGGTGTGCCAAACTCGGATCTGAAACTTGTGAATATATCCGAACCTTCTGTGATATTCAGGGATGATTATCTGTGGATGTATTATACAGCATCCGATGAGGACGGGAGAAGTTATATTTTCCTTGCAAAGGCAAGTCTCGAAAATCCCCTCTCGTGGATAACCGAGAGCCTGACCCCTGTCTTTTCCCCCCAGACAGGCAATACTGATAGCTTTGACCAGTATGCTGTAATGTCTGCATCAGTCCTGACTGTTCAGTCTGCCAATAACCGCCCTCTTTACAGAATGTATTACTGCGGGAGTGCGGCAGAGACAGGTGCATACCATTTGGGACTTGCAGGTTCATTTGACGGAATAAATTTCAAGAGATATGTCTATAATCCTGTACTTCATTACGGGAGGAGTCCATCGGCAGTCATCTTCAGAGAGAATCTATTCCTTTACTATAATGAACTCCCCCCTTATGAGTCAAAGGGGATATCTCTTGCCTCAACAGTAAAAATCAAATTACAGTGAGGAGGTCATTTTGTTCAGGATTTACCTGTCCCTTATTTCATCTTTACTGATTTTCCTTTTTGCCTGCAGCGGTACTACCGTCAATAATTCCGATGCCGGATACGACGTATCCGTTTCTGACGACGCTCTTTATGCAGATAATTCTGTTGTAGTTTCTGATATTAATTCCGATGAGATTTATACAGATAGCGGATATACCGATACTGCCGGTCTTCCCGATGGCGGAGCCGAACTGACTGATTCATCATTTGATATGGAAGATATTCTTAATATTCAGGATATATCTGATGTCTTATCCGATACAGATGGCTCAGAGGAGCTTACGCCGGAACAGATCGGATTTGAAAATGCAGAACTTCCGCAGAAGGGTTCTGTTATTTTCTATAACAACTGGGCGACAGGAAACAAAAAGGACTCTGTTGAAATGATCAGCCCGGACGGAACTTACAGGGCCGTCAGGATGTATGCCAACAGAGTCTGGTCGTTTGGGGTGAGTCAGACAGGAAATCTTCTGGTATTCTCCACAAATGACCCGTATCAGGAAGAACATTATGGCCTGACTATCAATGATGCGATTCAGAATACCTGGCTTCTTGGCGATAGTTTGCTGCCGGTTCAGATATCATTCGGTCCAGTCAACGATGAATGTCATAATTTTATATCCGATGAACTGCTTATGATGTGCAGACGGGCGAATTTCAGGCCAGACCCGGAGTATTATGTCCTGAGCGACCCTTACAGAATACTTACACACAATCTGCTTTCCCATGAAGAAATCTATCTGACCCCGCTTGACCAGAAATACAATGATTATTACGGCGCAGTAAGAGATGACGGAATAATCCTGTTCAACAGGAATATTGTTGCCGACAGAACTATAGATATAATGTCTCTTGACATATCAGACGGGAAAATCAGTCTTCTTCTCGAGGATGCGAATGGCCCCGTCCTCTCACCTGATGGCAAGGAAATACTCTTCAAGAAGAAAGGGCAGAACAAGATATTCCTGTCTTCATCTTATGACCTTAACGGAGCCGTCCCGGTAATTGACGGAGGAAACAGGATAATAGGAAGATATGTCTTTTCACCCGATGGCAGTATGATTGCATATACGCTCGAAGATCGTGCAAATAATTGTTCCGACCTTATGATATCTGAAAGAGACGGGAGCAATATTAATAAAATTCTCGATTGCTCTGATGAGAAGAAGTTTATAACAGTAATCCACTGGGTGAACGTCCGTTAGGTAAATTATCAGTCTCTACAAAACAGACTTACTTTTATTATGTGTTTACAGTTGGTGGCGGATGGCAGGTCTGGTGATTTTATTGCGGATTCGAGACCGGAATCTCTTCGATTTTTCTTGAACTGCCGAATTCAAAGTGTGTAAGACCCGTATTCTTCAGAACCGTGTAATATACAAATGGCTTGAACAGGGAATCACGTTTATAGACAACTATGTTAACTGAACCGCATTCCGTGTTGGTACAGAATACTTCCTTGTTTGAGGGCATAGGGTAGTGATACTGAATGAAATTTTTCTTCTCCGAATATATCTTGCCTTCTATTTTATACTTTTTCCCCGTAGCAAAGAATATATATTCCGGAAATACGGGGCATTCTTTGAATTTAATATTGTTGAGTGTCAGAAACGAGAACTCCTCTTCTTCAAATCTCAGAAGTATCCTTGATGATGAGACCTGTCCCAAAGGTCCGAAACGGCTTTCTACCGATATCAGTTCAAAAAAACCTTTGTGATTTTCGAAGTTGTCGGTATGTGCCCATATCCATCTCTCCGGCATCTCTCTGCCCCAGATGTGGCTCTGCGTCCCTTTCCCGCTGATTTCGGTCTCATTGCCGTCGATTTCGACCTTCCCTTTTATCTCGAAGGAGATGTTCGGGGAGGCGAGATAGGAATGAAGAAGAGGTATCTGATAAATATGTGACGGCAGATGAAGTAATTCCGGTCCTTCACCGATATTCAGCTGCCATTTTATCCTGTGTTCTTTGTCGGATACTTCGCCCTCTGTGATATCTGATGACAGGTATGAATTCTTTATCTGAATCTTTTCGTCCGAAAAACCGCACTCGGAAATTTTATAGTTCTCTGAAATAACCGATATTATTTTTTCTCTCTTGAAGGCAGTAAACCAGAGATTGAGAAAAGGTGATTCCATTACGTTTTTCGGAACCACGAGAGTAAATCTTATCCAGTAACCTTCGCCGGTTTTTGAATCATTGAATGTCAGATACCAGACCTCGAAGAAGCCCGGCTCCTTATTCCAGCGAGACCTTGCAGACGTTCTCAGAATGTTCATAAAAATATGATACCAGAAAATATGACCCTTGCAAGAAGAAAAAATTTTCCATATTTTTCTTTTCTTTGAGTTGCTGATTTGCTATCAGATTCCTATCCGTTATTGAGAGGAGATTGCAAAAATGAAGAAAAGATGTGTATTCTGTGATATTGTCAGCGGGAAATCGCCCTGTTATCTTGTAGAGGAGAGCAGACTCTCTGTATGTATTCTGGATATCAATCCGCTGCAGAGGGGACACTGCCTTGTGATTCCCAAACGACACATAAAGTTCTGGTATGAGATGAGTGAAGAAGAGACCTCGGACCTGTATAATCTCGCAAGAAGAGTAAGTCTCAGGCTGATGAAGAAATATAAGGCAGACTTTATTACGCAGTATGCCCGGGGCAGGAGAATTCCTCATACTCATATTTTTCTGATACCAACCTTTTCAAAAGACCCGCTCGACAGGTATTTCAATGCGCTTGAGGGATTTCAGGAAGGTGCAAGATATCTGTCAAAACTCGGGGAGAAGAGGGTATTCAGGGAAGTGCTTAAAGAGATAAAGGATGGGTGAGTGAGGGGACTTGAACCCCCAACAACCGGAGCCACAGTCCGGTGCTCTAACCAAATTGAGCTACACTCACCAAAAGCGAGCCAGGAGGGACTCGAACCCCCAACCTACGGCTTAGAAGGCCGTTGCTCTATCCGTTGAGCTACTGGCCCGGACAGGGAAGTGTTTGATATGATTTTTTTTTGATTCTGTCAATGATTTTTTATTCGCGGCTCACAGAAGGATTGGTGCTGAAACGAAATATAGTCCACAGTCCATAGTCCGCGGAATAGATAGTGCTATAGAGCTGAAGGCTGAAGGCGATAGTGCTAATAAGGTGGATGAGTAGCGAAGCATATCGAAGCCACGATTATATCAGGCGTTTCGATATACTCGCTTTGCTCGCTATTCAACGTCCTTGTGTTTTAAAGGTCGCTGAGTAACGAAGTGTACCGAAGCGATGTAGAGCTGAAGGCAAAAGGCTAAAGTTTTTGATGGGAGAGATTTTTAGGATTTTTATTAAATTTTTTGGGTATGAAAGGATTTGGATATAACTTGACATTGTTTTTATTAATAAGTATTACAAAGCGGCTGAGAATCTGAAAGTGGTATAGTAGCAGGATTTTAATTTATTAAAATCTGCTGTTTGTACCGTTTTTGAATGTAAGGAGAGTCTGATGCAGGAGAGAGGCAACTGGAGTTCAAAGTTTGGTTTTATTATGGCGGCGGTCGGTTCTGCGGTGGGGCTCGGAAATGTCTGGAGATTCCCGTATTATACCGGGACTCACGGTGGTGCGGCATTTGTTTTTGTATATCTTATTGCGGTAATTGTACTTGGCATACCGCTTCTGATGACCGAGATCGCAATCGGAAGGGCATCAAACAGAAATCCGGTCGGTGCATTTAAGACACTTTCACCGGATACAAGATGGTATCTTGTCGGTATTTTAGGTGTTCTGACCGGAATCTTTATTCTTTCCTATTATTCTGTCATTGCAGGATGGGTCTTCGGATATATATTCATCACAACTTCGAATAAATTCGCAATGGCTGATGAACAAATGATTTCTCAGGTCTTTCAGTCTGTATCTGCTTCACCGTTTATCCCTGTAGTTCTTCTGTTTGTTATAATAGCACTTACCGTCTATATTATCTCCAAAGGTGTTCAGAACGGCATCGAGAGATATACAAAAATACTTATGCCTGTTCTGTTCTTTCTGCTCATTATACTTGCAATCCGCTCACTTACGCTCCCGAATGCAATAAAGGGCGTGGAATTTTATATGAAGCCCGATTTTTCAAAGATAGATGCCAAAGTAATTGTTGCCGCTCTCGGACAGGCATTCTTCTCCCTGAGTCTCGGAATGGGTGCAATACTGACTTATGGTAGCTATCTCTCCAAAAAGGATAATGTATTCAGTTGTTCCGTATGGATTGCATTGGCGGATACAATGGTTGCCCTGATTGCCGGTTTTGTAATATTCCCGGCACTCTTCTCCGTTGAGGGGCTTTCTCCGGCCGAAGGTCCGGCACTGATTTTCAAGGTACTTCCGGTTGTGATTTCGAAGATGCCGGGCGGAATCCTCTTCGGAACACTGCTTTTTATCCTGCTGACAATAGCAGCCATTACCTCAACGATATCTCTTCTTGAAGTCGGGACATCATATCTGGTTGACGAATATGGCTTCGAGAGAAAGAAGGCTACATACCTGCTCGGAGGAGTTAGTTTTATACTCGGAATCTTTTCGGCACTCTCCTGCGGAGCGGTCGGATTTTTATCGAAACTTCCGGTTGTCAACATGGATTTTCTTTCACTTATGGATATTATATTCGGGAATGTCTCTCTGATACTCGGGTCTCTGTTTATCGCGGTATTTGTCGGATATAAATGGGGCATAGAAAAAATAATCTTGGAGATCGAATCGGATGGTAATAAATTCAGGTTCAGGGGAATTTACGGTTTGCTCATCAGATATATTGTCCCGCTTCTGATTCTGCTTGTCTTTGTCAATTTTATTTATGAAACATTTATCCGTTGATTTTTTGTTATGGACGAGAAGGTCTTAAAAAGGATAAAGGAGCTCAGGGAAGAACTGGAAAAACACAACTACTATTATTATGTCCTCGATAATCCCATAATCTCAGATGCCGAATATGACAGACTGATGAGGGAACTGATTGAATTAGAGGAAAAATATCCGGAATTTTTGAGTCCTGATTCTCCGACACAGAAGGTTGGGGGAAAACCACGTGATGAATTTAAAAAGTTTCAGCATCCCGAACCGATGCTCTCTCTCTCAAATGTATATTCCGAATCAGAGTTTCTGGAGTTTCATAACAGGATAAGAAAGCTGCTCGGCAGAGAGGATTTCGGATATGTAATTGAACCAAAATACGACGGACTTGCAGTTGAAATTATTTACAGAGACGGTCTTCTTGTAACAGGCTCGACCCGCGGGGACGGGACCACCGGGGAGAACGTTACAGATAATATCAGGACAATAAAGACATTGCCTCTCAATCTCAAAATAAGAGCAAAGAAAGGGACAGTCATTCCGGATGAACTTATTTTGCGCGGTGAGGTTATCATTTTTAAGGACGATTTCAGAAAATTAAATGAGAAGAGATTAGAGGAAGGCGAATCCTTATTTGCAAATCCCAGAAATGCAGCGGCCGGCTCACTGAAGCAGCTCGACCCCAGAATAACTGCTGAAAGACCGCTTAGAATATTTGTCTATAGTATAGTAAGGCCTGAGCCGGTTATAAAGACCCAGTATGAGTTTTTACAGTATGCAAAGGAACTCGGTCTGCCTGTGTCAGATAATGTAAAGATTGTATATTCTCCGTCAGAAGTGCTCTCCTTTTACAGGGAGATGCAGGAGAAGAGACATAGCCTCAGGTTTGATATCGACGGTATAGTCATCAAGGTAAATGAATTTGAATATCAGGGTATGCTCGGGAATATTGCCAAATCCCCGAGATGGGCTGTGGCTTTTAAGTTTCCTCCTGTTCAGGAGACGACAGTAGTTAAGGATATTATTGTTCAGGTCGGAAGGACCGGTGCACTGACCCCTGTCGCTGTACTCGAACCCGTACAGGTTGGCGGGGTAACTGTGTCGAGAGCGACTCTCCATAATCAGGATGAGATAGACAGACTTGATATAAGGGTGGGAGATGCCGTGGTGGTTCAGAGAGCCGGTGATGTAATTCCGGAGATCGTAAAGGTTATTGTTGAGAGAAGGCCTGAGGGGACCGGAAGATTCTCTTTGCCCGACAGATGTCCGGTCTGTAAAACTGATGTTGTAAGGGATGAAGATGAGGCTGTTGTCAGATGCCCGAACGAAGAATGTCCGGCGAGGGTTATCGAGAGGATAAAGCATTTTGTCTCGAGACGGGCGATGAATATCGAAGGACTCGGGGAGAAGATTGTCGAAAAGCTCGTAATTGAAAAAAGGCTCATCAGGGACGTTTCTGATATCTACAGGCTTAAAGCTGAGGACCTGAAAAGTCTCGAGGGTTTTGGAGATAAATCCGCAAAGAATATAACCGATGCTATAAACAGAAGCAAGAAGACAACACTCAGACGTTTTCTCTTTGCACTCGGTATCAGACATGTTGGTGAGAATACGGCAGGTCTTCTCGCAGATTATTTCGGGGATATAAGAGAAATAATGAATGCCGAAGAAGAGACCCTGATGAAGATTCCACAGATTGGTGAAGAGTCTGCCAGAGAGATATCGTCTTATTTCAGAAACATAAAAAACAGGGAAATAGTTGAAAAACTGCTCGGAAGTGGTATCGAATTCGAGACGAAGACAGCAAATGAGAGTAATGTACTGAGCGGGAAGACATTTCTTATTACCGGTACCTTGTCCGGCTTTACACGGGATGAGGCAAAGGATTTTATAGTGAGAAACGGAGGAAGAATTCTCTCCTCTGTTTCCAAAAAGCTTGATTATCTGGTAGTTGGTGAAGACCCCGGAAGCAAGCTGAACAAGGCTCAGGATATGGGAATAAAGATAATCTCCGAGGAAGAACTGATTAGAATGGTCAAAGAAGGAAAGAAGAACTGATTTTATGAGCCTTGTACTGTGTGCCGCCCTGATACTTGTCCTTGGAGGAGGGGATTTGTCATCAATAAGTGAAGATGACTACGATTATTCCATGCCCTTTGAATACAGACTGTCTGTAAGGAATCTGGGTGATATCCCCGTTGGTCCTTTAGAATATCTGGGACAGAACTTTTATGTAGAACAGAGGCTTGTCTTTGCGTCAAACCTGTATTGCGGTGATGTAAGTGTTACTACCGAATTTGAAGCAGGAGGTATCATTGACGGGGACCTGACTCCGGAGGCGGTTAATCATTCAAGAATTGCAAGGAATCACAAATACGGATGGGCGGTCGACAGAATTTTTACAAGAGAGATTTATCTCAAATATTCTCACCGTAATTTCAGAATCGCGGCAGGTCAGAAGCTCTCACAGTGGGGGACAGGGATGATTATCAATAACGGGGAAAGCAGGTCTCTTATTGGCGACAATTATCAGGGTGATACATCTGCCGGACTATTTCTCTCGTTTATGCCGCTTGGTTCATTCACAAGACCCGATATTTCCGACCGCATAGAACTGAATATAGGGGCGGGATTAATTATCAGGGATAATTTTATGGATATCAGATACGGAGATAATGGTTATCATCTGACCGCGTCCCTTGTCTATGATTCGGAATCGGGAATGGACTTAAAAGACGGCTTTAAGGTCGGATTTTTGTACTCAGGACGGTTCATCGAGAGTCTTTTCGGTGAGAATACAATACTGAATATTTACGATGTCTTCATAAAAAAAGAACACTATCTGTATAACGATATTACTTCACCGAACATATTTTTCTATTTTGAATCTGCGGTTATTTCCGGTCTGAGGGAAAAGAGATTCCGTGGTCTTTTGTCAGAGTATGATATCTTTTCATACGGGCTTCTGATCAGGACCGGTATTACCGACCGTGATTACAGATTATATCTTGATATAGGATTCGCGAGCGGGGATGATAATCCTTTTGATAATAAGGAGAAGGCATTCAGATTCAATACGGAATTCAAGGAAGGGATGATTCTATTTCCGGAGTTATATGGTTTTTCTTCTGCGGCATCTTCTCTGCGCTCGATGAATCTCCTTTTTTATGATGAACCAGAATATATATCAGACCCGGAGACAAACGGGAGTATCTCAAACACAATATTTGCCTCACTGAATCTGGAGTATCAGTTTGCGGGGCTTTTTAAGTTCATATCTTCTGTGCTGCTTGCGGGAACATCTGAAGATATGATAGACCCGTATTATTCCTATATGTCTGATAATAAAAAAAACTTCTTCAACTCATTTTCTACGTCCAATCTTCTGGGACTGGAACTTGACTTCGGTGTAGAGAGAGAATGGTTCAGAAACAGATATTTCAGACTGAAATCGCTAATCGCCTACGGACATCTCTTTGCCGGAGGTGCATTTGCAAACGATTATACTGACTTTTCCGGTACAGATCTTCTGATATTTAAATTTTCTATAGATAATCTTTAATCAGTCTTTACAAATCATTAAAAATGGAATATTTTGGATTACAACAGGGAGGAGATTTTGAAAAAATTTATTATATCTTTACTGTTTCTTTTATCTTTCTCTGTAGTAAATGCCGGTGAATACAGAGTTTACTTCGGTAATCTCCACGCACACTGTTCCCATTCGGACGGAAAAGGAACAGCTCTTGAGGCTTATACCTATGCAAGGGATGTGGCAAAACTGGATTTTTTCGCTCTGACAGACCATATGGAGCAGCTGACACAGGATGAACTGAAGGAGATGATAAGAGTTGCTGATTCAGAGAGGGTTGAGGGAGTCTATGAAACGCTCTGGGGATTCGAATGGGGTTCACCGATTTATAATCACAGCAATATGTTTATGACCGAGCACTTCTATTCGATTGACTGTTACATCAATGACCATATCAATAAATTCTATACAGAGCTTCTGAGGTATCCTCCGGCATTTATGCAGTTTAATCATCCTGACTATAATACGGATTTACCGATGTACAATTATCACCAGTATGAATACAGAAAAGATGTAGATGAGATAATATCGCTTATTGAAGTAAAGTCTGCTTTTGATAAGGATGACAGACAGGAACTTTCATACATTCAGGCACTGGATAAGGGCTGGCACCTCTCTCCTGTATATAATCAGGATAATCATAGCCCTGACTGGGGGACTCATAATGACTGCAGAGCGGCTGTGTGGCTCCCGTCTTTGTCAAGGGATAATCTCATCGAAGGTCTGAGAAATGGAAGAACATATTCTACCTGTAATAAGAATGCGGTAGTTAAGTGGCTCTGTGAAGGAAAATGGGCGGGTGAAACTATCTTTAATAAAGAGAATGTGAACTGTGAACTGCTGCTTTCTGACCCCGACGGGAATGATATCTTTACATCAGTGGATGTTATAACAACAGGCGGAACGGTATCTCAGACATTTAATGATATCAAAAAGGACGAACCGTTAAAATTTACGCTCAGTTTCTCTGATTCGAATAAATGGTATTATCTCAGGATAGGAATCAATAATGAAATCGTTATCTGGACGGCTCCGTTTTATTATGAAAAGGCTGTTGTTCCGGATGCCGGAAATGGTGATTCTGAAGATGCCGGTATAACTACTGATTCTTCACAGCCGGATTCGGAATCCGTAAGCGGGGATGATAACGGGGGTTGCGGTTGTTCTGTTTTGAGGTAAAATTATGAATGGCGACGAGATAAAGCTGAAAAGGGAGCTTCAGCAGTTAAGGTCGGAGGTCGAACTGTTAAATGATATCAGCAAGACTCTGACAAGCAGTGTAGATATCTCCGAAGTTCTGAAGATCCTGATGGTCAAGGTAGGACAGTTCCTAAAGGCAAAGAACTGGTCACTTCTGCTCCTCGATGAGGAGAGACAGCGGCTCAGGTTCGAAATAGCAGTAGGAGAGGCGTCAGAAATACTTTTAGGGAAGGAACTCCCTCTCGACGAGGGCGTGGCAGGATGGGTTGCAAAGAGCGGAAAGGCAGAACTGATTTCGAATGTAAAGGAAGATAAGAGATTCTGTTCGAGGTTCGACAGCGAAGCCAATTTCGAGACCAAATCCATTGTCTGTGTTCCGCTTATCAACAAGGGAAAGGTTCTGGGGGTTATAGAACTCGTCAACAAGATTGAGGAGGGCAGGTTTACGGAATTTGATATGAGGCTGCTGAGGATAATAGCTGATTTTACAGCGATTGCCATAGACAATGCCAATAACTTCAGAAAGGTCAACGAACTTGTCATAACAGACGACCACACCTCGCTTTATAATGTCAGGTTTATGTATGAATATCTGAGCAGAGAGGTGGAGAATACTATCAGAAAAGGCAGTGCTCTCTCTCTTATTTTCTTTGACCTCGACCACTTTAAAAAGGTAAATGATACCTACGGACATATGTGCGGGAGCGCAATATTGAGGGAGGTCGGCTTCTTTATAAAGAAGATACTGAAACCCGAATATATACCCATCAGATACGGGGGAGATGAATTTGTAATTATTCTGCCCGACACAGGGAAGGCAGAGGCATTTGAATTTGCAAAACTTCTGAGGGAGCAGATTCTTTCGCACAGCTTCTTAAATGATATGGGTCTTGCACTGCAGGTAAAGGCGAGTTATGGCGTGGCGACTATTCCGGACGATGCCAGAGACCGCAATACACTTATTGCCCTCGCGGATTCGGCAATGTACAAAATCAAGGAGAGCACAAGGGATGCGGTGGGGACAGTCTGATGGCAGTGTTTTTTAGTATTTACATAATTTGCAAAAAGTATTATATAGAGTCCATCGCAAACGTACAGTGTGTACGGTAAGTAACTGTTTGAGGAGGTCTTGTACAAATGTTTAACGGAGTAAAGATTTTTACTGCAACAAAGGCAAAGGAGAGAGAGGAACTCGGAGAGACTATCACAAAATGGCTCAGGGAGAATCCCAGAATAAAAGTTGTTGACAAGGTGGTTACACAAAGTTCCGACAATGAATTTCACTGCCTTACCATAACGGTTTTTTACAGAGAAGAATAAAGGGGAAAGATGCAGCAGAAGAAGGCTCTTGGCAGAGGACTTGATGCCCTGTTGGGTTCAAAACCTCAGGAAGCTGTTAACAGAAAGGAAATAATCTATAAGCCGGTTGAGTTCATAAGACCCAATTCGAATCAGCCGCGTAAGTTCTTTGATGAATCCTCTATCGATGAACTCGCTGCCTCCATAAAGGAAAAAGGGGTTCTGCAGCCTATACTTGTCAGACCTGCCGGCAGCGGGTTCGAAATTGTATTCGGCGAGAGAAGATTCAGGGCTGCACTGAAGGCGGGGCTAAAGGAAGTCCCGGTAATTATAACAGGTATGAGTGACAAAGAGGCCCTCGAGACGGCGATAATCGAAAATATACACCGCAGGGACCTCAATCCTCTGGAAGAGGCAGAGGCGTATCAGTATATGATGGAGAAGTTCGGCCTCACACAGGAGGAATTATCAAAAAAGATCGGCAGAAGCAGGCCGGCGGTCGCAAATGTACTAAGACTTCTGAAACTCCCCGACAACATAAAGGAAAAGCTCAGAAGCGGGGAGATAACCGAAGGGCACGCAAGGGCACTTCTGATGGCAAAGAGCGAAGCAGAGATGCAGAAACTGCTTTCGAGTATTTTGAGGGAGAGTCTGAATGTCAGAGAAGCAGAGAGAAAGGCTAAATCTGCGTCGAAACCTGCAGGCCCGGCACCGTCTTATGTAAGAAATCTGGAAGAGAATCTTCAGAGATATTACAGGGTAAAGACCGCAATAGGTATCAGAAAGAACAAGAGCGGAAGTGTTACGATGTATTTTTCGTCAGAAGACGAATTAAAGAATCTGATTGATTTGCTTTTGAGGTGAGAGATGATGATATTTTCAAAGAAGGATTCAAAAACTGAATATGATAATTTTGAAGATATCCAAAATATAAAAAAGGAGAATAAAATGCCTCTTGGAAAAAAGGAAGAGATTATGAAGGACCCTACAAGTCTTAATGCAATTCTCGGCAAAGGTTCAAAGTTTGAAGGAAAACTCACATTCGAGGGGACTGTAAGGATTGAGGGTGATTTTATCGGTGAGATTTTCAGTGAGGATACACTGATTATAGGAGAGGGTGCCCATATTCAGGCTGAGATATCGGTTGGTTCGGTCTCTGTTTACGGTGAAATCAAGGGGAATATTATTGCTCAGAAGTCCTGTGAACTTCACGCACCGGCAAAGGTGGTTGGTAATATAGTCACAGGCAATCTTATGATTGAATCGGGTGTGATTTTCGAAGGTAACTGCAAGACAGATAAATCCATAAATCTTTCGAAGGGTCAGTCAAGTCATCCGTCCCCCGTCAAGGTCAATGCGGATATACCAAAGGTATAGATTGTAATCTGTTATTGATATAATTTTTGTTCTGCAGTAAGATATTAGCAGGTTTTTGGTCAGAGTTATGGGAGCATAGAAATGAATAGCAGATTTTTCATTTTGCTGATAATCTTCTGTTTTGCAATATCAGCAAATCTCTTCTCTGAAGAACAGGAAAAGACTCCGGATACTCCCGGATTTTTTATCGGAACGGGGATTTACTGGGGAGATGCATTTGTAAAGACGTGGTCCAGCGAAGGAAAAGCAATATTGTCAATTCCTGCGGCTCTCAGACTTTTTCTTGGTACAGAAATCAACAGGTATATTTATGTTATGCTGTCGGCAACGGGACTGATGACGCCTTCTCTGTCTCGTCTGGATTATTCATATTATGTGCCTCCTGTTGAAACGGGTCCTTTAGGCATATTCAGCCTCGAAATTGATATCTGCCCGATATATGGATTTTATTTAACGGCAGCACCTCAGATAGGTTATATGAGCGGTCAGTCTGACCATAAGGATAAAAATTTTTTTCTTTCAGGTTATATGTTTGGAGCCGGATACCGGTTTGAGTTGTCAGAAAACTGGAGTCTGAGGCTCTCTGCGGAATACTCCAGATTCTATACGCACATTCGTTACAATGACAAGTGGGATAAGTGGTTCGAGAACTATTATCTGATATTCGGTCCTTCTGTCTTTTACAGATTCTGATTTTTCAATCATTCCTCTTTTCTTTGACAGCAGATGATAATTGAAATAGATACAAATTGTGGATTTGTGGTATGTGCATAGATTTTCCTCTATAAATTCAGGAGGTGACTATGAGTCCTGATAAGGTATATGACATTTTTGTGGTCGGTGGTGGTCCGGCAGGGTATGCGGCGGCGATCTACGCGGCAAAAAAGGGTCTTAAGGTCGGTCTTGCAGAGAAGGATAAACCGGGCGGGACCTGTCTCAACCGCGGATGTATTCCTACAAAGACGTATTGTGCATCGGCAGAGCTTATGATGAAAATGAGAGAGTCAGGTGAGTTCGGGATAAAACAAAGCGACATAAATCCGCAGATTGACTTTTCAGAATTGTTTCGGAGGAAAGAGTCAATCGTAAATAAGCAGGTTGAAGGAATAAGGCAGCTTATAAAAGGTAATAGGATAGATTATTACGAAGGCGATGCATTTATTGAATCGCCGGAAAAGGTTCTGATAAGTCCTAAGAGTTCTGATGAAAAGATTTTCGTAGATTTCAGATATCTCCTGATATGTACGGGGAGCGAGCCTTCAGGTATAAGAGGTGTTGAGGTTGACCATAAATATATTCTGGATTCGACCGATATTTTGTCATTACAGGAATTGCCTCGGTCTCTTCTCATAATCGGCGGAGGTGTCATCGGTGTTGAATTTGCGATGATAATGTCTGTATTTGGTGTGAAGGTCTACCTTGTGGAGATTCTGAAGAGGCTCATTGCAACAGAGGATATGATGGCCTCCCGTATTGTGCAGAACAGACTGAAATCACTCGGTGCAGAGGTCTATACAGATGTCGGGATTGAGAATCTGAGTCTGTCCGGTGAGGGTGTAAATGCTCTTTTGAGTAACAAGAAAAATATCGTAGTAGACAGGGTACTTATAGCTGCCGGCAGGAGGCCGGTTACTAATATGTCCGACTCACTGAAGAGAGAGCTGGTGAACGAAAAGGGATTTATAGTTGTGGACGATTACCTGAAGACGAAGATTGATAATATCTATGCTGCCGGAGATGTAATAGGTGGGATGATGCTTGCCCATAAGGCACATTACGATGGTGAGATTGCGGTTGATAATATTCTGGGGAAAAACCACAAAGCGGATTACAGCGCCGTTCCGGCCGTTGTCTATACTCATCCTGAGGTTGCCTCTGCCGGGATATCGGAAGAGAAGGCAAAGTTAAAGGGGATTGATGTGAAGGTGGGCAGATTCTTTGTGGCCTCCAACGGTATGGCTATGGCAAGGAATGCAACAGAGGGATTTGTAAAGATTATATCCGAGAAGGAGAGCGGCCGTATTATAGGAGGGACGATTGTATCCGAGTCTGCCTCCGAGATGGTAACTGCTCTTACTCTTGCCATCAAGGAGAAGATGACCTTCGATAATATTCACGACCTGATATGGCCCCATCCGACCATCTCGGAATCGGTAGGAGAGGCAATGAGGGATATCAGAGGTATGGCAATTCACAAGGTCGGAATCTGATATTTTCTTCTGTTTTTTTGAGAATTTGATTGAAAAGACCGAATAATTATGGCATAAAATAGACCGACCCGGGTAGGTAACAAAATTTATGTTTGCAAATTTTTCGGACGCAGTCGAAAATTTATTCAGAGAGGCAGAGGATATTGCCAATCAGACCGGGCAGCAGCTTACCTCTGCGCATATACTTCTTGCCGCATATACATTTGAAAACAATCTGAGGAGTATTCTCCTGAACAGGAGAATCAGTGAAGATACAATATTGTCTGTAATTCAGTCGAAGCCGGAGGAAAAACCGGAAATTATTTCACAGATAAAACAGAAGGCGGTTCAGACATCGAGGAATTCAAAGAACAGCATAGTGGATACACTCTCCGTTCTGTGGGCTATCCTGAATATCCGTGACTCTCTCGCATATAAACTTCTTGAGAAGACTCAGTCTGATTTTCACGGACTTAGAATGTATGTCTCCCAGTTTGTGAGTTCGGGTATGAAGAGCCCCGTGAATGAAACCCGGACTGTACATATCGAAATACCTAACATTCCAAATATTCCTGCCGCAAATAATCAGCAGACCAAAAATCCCGCAGTCCGTGCCGAAGCTTTAGAGCCTGTCGGTTCAGGTAACGAGACGGCAGAAGCAGGCAGTAAGGCCGTGACATCAGGTACTTTTGAGCTCTCTAAGGAAGAGTATCCTATTCTCTGTAAGCTCGGCCGCAATATATCCCTTGATGCGCTCGAGGGTAATATTGACCCTGTTATAGGTCGGGAGAGGGAACTTTCGGAGATAATCGATATCCTTGGCAAGAGAAGGACAAACAATCCCCTTCTTGTAGGGGAACCCGGAGTCGGGAAGACCGCTATTGTTGAAGGGCTTGCCGATATAATAGTTCATCAGCCGCATCTCGTACCCGCTCTCGAAGGGAAGATTATTATTGAACTCAATATGTCGTCTATTATGGCAGGGACTCAGCTGAGGGGTGCACTTACAGAAAAACTGAACGGAATCAAGGAAGAGGTAAAGAAGGCAAACGGCAGGATAATTCTCTTCTTTGATGAGATTCATCAGCTGCTCGGCAACGGCAATCAGGACATAAGTGAGGATACAGCCAATTCGTTGAAAACCGAACTTGCAAGAGGTGATTTCCCCTGTATCGGTGCAACGACCAATGAGGAATTCAAGAAATTCTTTGACAGCGACCCGGCCTTCAAGAGGAGATTCCAGACTGTTCTGGTGAGGGAGCCGACGGTCGATGAGACTGTGAAGATTCTTAAGGGTATAGTCCCGCAGTATTCCGCATTTCATAAGGTGACATTTACCGATTCTGCTGTTGAGGCGGCGGCAAGACTCTCTTCCAAATATATCACTGATAAATATCTGCCTGACAAGGCAATCTCTGTCATTGACCTCGCTGGTTCCAAGTCGAGGCGCGAAGGGAAGGAGACTGTTACAGAGATCGAGATTGCACAGGTCCTTTCGAAACTTACAGGTATTCCGGTAGAAAAACTACTGCTTACGGATACAGAGCGGCTCTTGAAGATGGAAGAGATTCTGTCTTCGAAAATCATCTCGCATAAGGATGTTATTTCAAAGATTGCACAGGTTTTGCGCAGAAATTATGCAGGTATTTCATCGAGGAGGCCGATTGGTTCATTCCTCTTCCTCGGACCCACCGGAGTCGGCAAGACTGAGATGGCAAAGGTTCTTGCGGATTTTCTCTTTCAGAGCCGGGACTCTATGATAAGGATTGATATGAGCGAATATTCCGAGTCTCACTCTGTTGCCAGACTGATTGGCTCCCCTCCCGGCTATGTCGGTTTTGAATCGGGGGGAGTTCTTACTGAGGCCGTCAGGAAGAGACCTTATTCGGTAGTCCTGCTTGATGAGGCCGAAAAGGCACATCCGGATGTAATGGAACTGTTTTTGCAGGTTCTGGATGACGGAATCCTGTCAGACGGAAGAGGGAGAAGGGTTGATTTTACAAATACCATTATAGTAATCACAACCAATGCCGGTGCCGAGCTCTTTTACAGAAAAAATATTGCAAAGACAATAGGCTTCGGTGAAAAGAGGGATGATACCCGGATATCCGATGACGAGATATTCGATGCACTCCGTGATTTCTTCCCGATAGAACTCTTAAACAGGATTGACGAAAAATGTATTTTTTATCCGCTTTCGAGGGAAGATATAAAAGAGATTGCAGCCCTGATACTGAGAGATACATCCGAGACTCTCAGAAACGAGAAGGGTATAGAGGTCGTTTTTGATTCGACCTCAGTTGAATATGTTTTGAATAATGACGGTTTTAACAGTGAACTGGGGGCAAGACCCTTAAGACAGGCGATAAACCGCCTTATAATTGCACCGCTTGCAGAATGTATTCTGAAAGGTGATATAGGAAGAAATTCGGTCATTTTTGTAAAGGCTGATACTTCGGGTATTGTCTTTGAAAAGAGATAGACTTAAAATATTCATTTATGGAGCCGGAAGAGTTGGTGGTACTTTAAGATACGCTCTTCATAGGCGGGCAGTTGTTCATATACTGAAACGAAAAGGTAGTAAAATAAGGGGTTGTTCTTTTGAACAGTTTGTGAAAAGGCCTGAGAATTATGACCTGATTATTATTTCGGTACCGGATTCGCAGATAAGTTCCGTTGCAGAAAGTATTTATATAGCATTACATAAGAATGTCAGTAAAAAAGTTATAGTCTGTCATACTTCCGGAACTCTCAGTTATGAAAATCTTAAAAGACTGAGAGAAAGAGGTTTTATAGTATGTGCGTTGCACCCGTATTTTTCATTTTATAAAACGAGAAAAGATGTGGATATTGAAAAGATTTGTTTTACACTCTCCTGCAATCAGTGTGATGTAAGATTGATAAAAGGTGTTCTGAAAAAGGCCGGAATAAGACCTGTCTATATTGATGACAGAGAGAAGATTCCCTATCATATATCCGCCGTGTTTGTAAGTAATTTTACGGCCCTTCTGCTCAGGATTGCCTATGAATTACTGAGAAAGACAGACTTTCCTCAAAGGGATGCAGAAAATTTTATCTTCTCCCTTTTGAACTCTACTCTTTTTAATCTGAAAAAGTTCGGTATCGAGAATACCATCACGGGACCTGCCGTCAGGCGGGATAAGGGCATATTGAAGATGCACAGTGATTACTTAAAAAACAGCTATCCGGAAGTCTATAAACTATATACACTGGCTACTGGTCTGATACAGCAACTATACGGCTCTCACAATACCTTCTTGACAAAGAGGTGAAACTCCCTGACTACCCGTTCTCCCCGGTAGATTTTTATTTTCTGCTCAATGGCACCATCTCTGTAAAACCGCGGAATTTCAGTAAATCTGTTATCTGTGACAAAAATAAATAATCTGATATTCCTCTCGTCTTTTATGTCATCTATCTTAAACTGGTTGCATCTTTTGCCTCTGCAGGCGACCTTATATAGAGATTTTGTTGCAAACATCAGCTGGCCGCACATTGTATAATGATTTGAGACCAAAAGGGTTTCATTTTTGTTAATCTTCTCCGTTGCAACAATGTAATCGATATTTTCGGCCACATTCTCCCATCCGAAGAGTTCATTTGTAATATCATATCTGGGATTCTGTTTTTTGAGAAGACCTTCCGTAAATGCCGGAGAGAGAATATGATAAATGAAAAGACCTGAGAGTATCAGATTGAGGCCTAATGCAGAATGGAATGTCTTTTTATATCTGTCTGGTTCTTCCGAGAAGAGTAAAGCGGCTACCGGATATACAAGAGATGACCAGTGCGGTTCCGAATCTCTTATCAGAAGCATGGGGACAGCGGATAATATCAGTAATACCAGAAACAACTCGACAAGGAGATTTTTACTTTTTTCCCTTATCTTTCTGAAAAGAAATATCGAGAGCAATACAGTCAGTATTGGGTTAAAATAGAGCATCTGTCCGCCGATGAACTTTAGTGTGTTAAGGGGGATATAGAGCGGGTTTACCCGACTGAGCAAATGGTATTCGAAAGAGGCGCCCTTGTGAAGAATGTTCCAGATTAATACCGGTAGAAGCGGGATAAAAGTTATAACGGCAAGACGGATAAATGTCTTTTTGTCCAGACTGAAATGTCTGATGAGGATATAGAAATAAGCTGTTGTCAGAAAGATTGCCGGATATTTTATATTAAACGCAATCCCTGTCAGGACAAATGCCGCATAAAGATATTTTGATTCGGCTTTTCTGATATAGATTGAGAAGAAAAACAGACTGAGCGAGCAGAAGAATATCAGCGGAGGCTCGGGAGAAGCTGATACACCTCCTATAATGAAAGCGGGGGTGGCTATCAGAAATAGCATACTGTAGAGTGCTCTCTTTTCGTTTTGGACAATAAAAAAGGAAGTTATATAAAGTATCAGAAGTGATAAATTTATCAAAAGTGTTGAGAAGAACCTGAGTCCAAAGGTGTTATGCCCGAATATAGAGGTAGAAAGTCTTATCAGGAAAGCAATACCTGCAGGGTGGTCGTAGTATGACAGATTCAGGTTTCTTGACCAGCTGTAATAGTATGCTTCCGAATCCCCCGGTCCTGCTTCACCTATGACTGATAGCTGAAAAATCAGCATAACGGAAAATATCAGGATTGCAGGAATGTGTTTCATCTCTGTGATAAAAAAAAAGGGAGACATCGCTCCCTTTCTTATTTGTTGGAAAGAATTCTCTTATTTGAGCAGATTCTGAAGTTTGAGTGCAAGTCCCATATCGCCCTGAATCTTAAGCTTGCCGGTCATAAATGCCATCTGTGAGTTGAGTTTGCCCTGAACGAGCGAAATAAAGTCGGCATCACTCATTGTAATAGTGCACTTTGCATTCGGGTTTGTCCCCTGAGCGATCTCTCCTCCGGGCTTTGTAAGGTCAACATACCATTCGCCGCCGTTTGGTCCGTTCAGTTTGAACTGATATACTGTATTGAGTTTTGCTACCAAGTCGGGATTGCCTGCAACCTTTGTCTTCATCTGTTCAAAGAACATTGCGGGAGTTAAATCTGACATAATATCCTCCTTAAAGGGTTAATCTTTTCTGAATAAGAAAGTAACACAATGCGTCATAGGTGTCAATAAACAAAATCAGTTTTATTGAATTTTTTTGTTTTGATTATTCTTCCGGATATTTTTCAGAGATATTTTTTATGACATCAAGTGCTTCGAAGAAGGCTTCGACCATATCTGCATCGAATTGTTTACCTGCTTCTTCCCTTATTGTAGTGAGTACCCGGTCTTCGCTCCAGGCCTCTTTATAGACCCTCTTCGAGGAGAGTGCATCATAGACGTCTGCGATTGCCACGACCCTCCCGAACGGGTGAATCTCTGTGCCGGCTTTTCCCTTTGCCTTTCCGTCCTGAGTCTCATATCCCGTTACCGGTTTTAATGTCACAGGGTTTATGTGTCCCGGATAACCCTTGCCGTCCCATCTCTCGTGATGTTCGAGTGAAACGATATATGATGCCTCATCGAGCTCCGAGAGTCTCTCTGAAAAGAGCCTTGCCCCGTAGAATGTGTGTCCCTTCATTACATCGTATTCTTCCGGGGTGAATCTCGCGGGCTTTTTCAGAATCGAATCCGGTATGGCAACCTTGCCTACATCGTGAAGCATGGCTGCGAGTCTGAGAATATCCTTATTGCGGTATATCTGATTTTCATCGATTCCCTGTTTCTTTGCCCAGACTTCGTATATCTCGACGGCGTATGAACCAACCCTGTTAACGTGGGCACCCGTCTCTTTTGGGTCTCTGAGTCCGGCCATATTTATCATCCGTATAATCATATTTCGGGTTAGCTTTGCCCTTTCGATAGCAATTGCAGCTGCGTTAGCAAAGTACAAAATAAGTGGCTCATCTTCTCTTAAAAATGGTATGATCTCCAGTTTTTGATTCCGTGCGTTAATAAGCTGTAGAACCCCTACGATATTTCCCTGCTGATTTTTTAGCGGGATTGTGAGCATTGAATGGGTCTTGTATCCTGATATCTCGTCGTAGGTGCTGTCGAAGTGATATGGGACATTCGGGCTTAATTTATAGACATCCGGTATGTTGAGTATCTCGCCGGAGAGTGCGACATAACCGGATATCGACCTGTTGTCTATGGGGATAGAGAAGGACGAAAAGATGAGCTTCTTTCCCTTCGGGAGTCTGCTGCTGAGCGTATCATTCTGATTGGATTTGAATCTGAGTTTTTCATTCTCTACGATATAGATTGAGCCTGCATCTGCGTTTGTAAACATCCTTGCCTTTTTCAGAATATGGTCGAGCAAAAGGTCAAGGTCCTTCAGCTGGGTTAGTTCCTGATTTATCTCTAAAAGTTCTTTGATTCTGAAATTTGAGTCAATCATGTATGCTGATTATCCACTATTTGGGTGCAAATGCAAATAAAAAAAATCATCCGGAGGTTTTGCTTCTGTACTTCGTCTTTGGATTTACGATGCATTTCGGGGTATTCCCGGGGTAAATTAAAAGTCAATTGACATAGAGGTATTATATGGCATAATGGAAACCGGCAAACTGATGGAGAAAGAATCTATGAAAAGATCAATCAAAATCTTGTTTTTTGTAGTGTTATTTATGTGTTTCTTCGGCCTTTTGTTTGCAGAGGATTATTCTGCAAAAATAAAGAAGGTCGTGGAATTATATGACAATATGGATTATGAAAAATGCCTCAAGGAGATAAATCAGCTCGAACAATACAAATTCAGTATGAAAAAAGAGGAACTGCTGGAACTGTATAAATATAAGGCATTTATCTATATACTCTCGGACAGGAAGGCACTTGCAGAAAATGTCATTAAGGAAATTTATGATATAGACCCTGATTATACCCTCTCTCCTTCTGTATCCCCGAAACTCAGAGAGCCTTTTGCTAAAGTAAAAAAGGGATTGAAAAAGGATGAGACCCCGAAAGCAAAGATAATCGAGGCAAAACCCGTCAAGACTGATGTGGAGGAGAGAGTTACTATCATTTCAAAGACGGACCAACCGGAGAAGAAGGAGAATTTCTTTAAGGAGAATATCGTCCCTGTCAGTCTCTTTGCTGCCGGTGCCGTGCTCTTTATACCGGGTATCGTTGTAAGGCTCAATGCCGCTTCCGATGCAGAGGATTACAGAAAGAAACTCAATGATGCCCCCAGAGATGAGCTGGGCAATATAATCGGTATTACAAAGGCAGAGGCACAGCAGAAACAGGATGATATCAATACGAATGTTATAATAGGCAACACATTGATTGCAGTTGGTTCACTTGCGATAGCGGGAGGGATTACCAGTTATTTTGTTTTGAATAAAATCAAAAAAGATAAAAAAGACAAGAAAGTTTCATTCTCTTTTGGCAGTGATGGTTTTGTGGTAAATAGTTCTTTTGAATTTTAGTTTTATTAGGAGGAATCAGATGAGAATAAAGAATCTGATTTATATACTTTTGGCAGGTATGATATTTGTGCTCTTTTCCTGTTCGGAAGATATCGGAATAAAGGATTTTACCTTCCAGTGTGAGACAGATAAGGACTGCAAGGATGGTTATGTCTGCGATAAGACAAAGGGGTGCATAAAATTAGTCAGGGATGCCGGTACTGATGCTGTTACAGATGTTATGCAGGATGTCACGGATACCGCAACAGATACAGAGGATATTGCGGATATTTCCGATGCGGAAGATATTCAGGATATTGAGGATACCGGAGGTGTGGAGGAAATATCCGATATTACTGACGGTGGTACAGACGTGCAGGTAAATTATATTCTCCGTATTGAATCTGTGTATGATTCGAGTGCGGGTATCTGTACTTCACCCAATTATGTCCTCGAATCTGTGACAGGTTTTACCGCCTCGGAGGAGATGAGAAACAGTCAGTATATATTGCACAGAAATGTGCTTTTTAAAAAGTAATATTTTAAGGAGGTTTATAATGTTAAGGAAGATGGTTTTCATTGTAGTCTTTATCTTCTCTCTAATATCTTATGCCGGTGATATTCCGAGGGTAATACTCCATCAGGGATATCTCACCGATACGAACGGAAATCCGGTAAACGGTAATCTCAATATCTCATTCGGAATTTATGAGACACAGAGCGGTGGTACTGCTATTCTGGAAGAGGATATCGGCTCTGTCAGTGTCAAGGACGGGTTTTATGCTCTGGAGATAGGGAAAAATTCCAATCTATATTCAGTCTTTTCAGATAAAAACAGTCTCTTTCTCGAGGTAAGAATAAATAATGAGGCCTTGTCCCCGCGGCAGAGAATCGGGGCTGTCCCGTTTGCCTTCGTTTCCTATGATGTGGTGGGCGATATTCACCCTACGAGTATTACTATAGGCGGGAAGAAGATCATCGACGAAAATGGTAAATGGTCCGGCGACAGTTCTTCCATTCCCGGTGTAAAGAGCATAACTGCTCTTTCTCCACTTACGGGCGGGACTATTACAGATACCGGAAGTATCGGTATTCCGAAGGCTGGTGATGGCACTGACGGCTATCTGTCCAAAGAGGATTATCTGTTATTCGCCGGCAAACAGAACAGAATAACGGGATTTTGCAATCCCGGGACCTGTGTTACAAAAATCAATGAAGACGGGACTGTTGTGTGTGATTTATGTGGCGGAGGAGGTGGTTCCGTCTCTATCAGTGCCGGTATAGGCATAGTTGTTGACCCTAATCCGATTATAGGAGTTGGTACTATTTCTATTGATAAGACATACTTTGACAATCTTTATATCCAGCAGGGGCAGCCGTCATCTGTAACCGAGTCTATGATTGCGGATAATGCCGTTTCGAAGAATAAACTGAACAGCTCAGGTTGTGTCAACGGACAGATTCTGAAGTTCTCCGGTGCAACCGGAAAATGGGAGTGTGCCGCTGATGAGGTATCAGGCGGAGGCGGCTCGGTAAATATCTCGGGAGGAAACGGTATCTCCGTAACTCCGGACCCGATTACAAGCAGCGGGACCATATCTCTTACTTCTGCGTATCAGGACGGTTCGGCATACGATTCGAGGTTTGTGAATGAAAATCAGCCCGGCAGCATAACCTCTGCAATGATAGCAGGAGGGTCGGTCGGAGATTCGCATATTGCAGTTTCCTCCGTAAATATAAACAAACTTGCGCAGTCGGGTTGTACAAACGGTCAGACCATTAAATACAATGATATTGCAGGCAACTGGGTCTGTGCCAATGACAACAATTCCGGTGGTACCGTTACATCTGTTACAGCGAGTGCCCCGCTTTCAAGCAGTGGCGGGACCACACCGAATATATCTCTGACAGGTGTAATACCGATAACAAATGGCGGTACGGGTTCAAGCACCCAGAATTTTGTAGACCTCAGCACTGCACAGACAATAGGCGGTGCAAAGACATTTTCAGTAGCACCGAGTGCGCCGAGCTATGTATCCACGGTATCAACAGGGACCGCGCCTTTCAGCATAGCCTCCACTACTCTGGTAGCAAATCTGAATGCCGATATGCTCGACGGGCAACACGCAAGTTCATTTGCCTCATCATCACACACACACTCCGGGGCGGATATCACATCCGGAACGATATCGGATGCAAGATTATCATCGAATGTTTCTCTGCTCGGCAACTCAATAGAATCATCGGAGATAACAGACGGGACGATACTCTTTGCCGATATAGGTGCAAATACCTGCACTGCAAATCAGATAATGAAGAGAAATGCAACGAATACAGCCTGGATATGTTCGGATGACGCCAACTCTGGCGGCACGGTAACGAGCATACAGACCGGTACCGGTCTCACCGGCGGTCCTATAACTACGAGCGGCACAATCTCCCTCTCTTCAGCTTATCAGGATGGTTCGGCATACGATTCGAGGTTTGTGAATGAGAATCAGGCTAATAGTATCACATCAGCAATGATAACAGATGGTACAATTACAGGTTCTGATATAGCAAACAGTACGATTACTCTTTCAAAACTTGCAAAGTCAGGCTGCTCAAGCGGACAGGTTGTAAAATATTATGTGGAGCAGCCCGGTGTAGAATATTTTATGTGCGATACAGACCTCGGGATTACTTCCTGTAACACCTGTGATTCTACATTTGTAAATGAAAACCAGGCAAATAGTATTACATCTTCTATGATTACTGATGGTACAATTACTAATAGTGATTTATCCGCAGGTAGTTATACCAATATTACAGGAGTTGGAACTCTGGACACCTTAACTGTATCGGGCAATACATATCTCGCGACGACATCCGGGAGTGTGGGAATTGGTACATCAGCTCCATCGTCAAAACTGCATCTATATAGTACTGGCAGTACTGCAGGGAACGTGGCATTGAGATTACAGTATAATTTTACTGGGCCGGTTAATGGCACAAGGTCTTCAGACTGGACTATTTATGCAACAACAAGTCTTGGCTCATTCGGGATATCCAATACTTCAGGGACTCAGATTTTTATTAGTGGCGAAGATAATAATGTCGGTATTGGTAATACCGTGCCTGTACAGAAACTTGATGTGTCAGGTAATATCAGAGCGAGTGGTCAATTAATATCTGCTGTTGCCACAGGTACAGCCCCTCTTACTGTTAGTTCGACGACTCAGGTTGCCAATCTCAATGCAGATATGGTAGATAGCTGGCATGCGGCAGTTATCCTGACAGGTGTGCCTGAAGGCTTATATGGTACAAACCAGACAAGTTGGGTAGAATTGAATAAATGGGCAGTGGATTTTGATTCGATACCCGGAAATACATTGCGTGCATTAGGATTTATCAGTTCAAGTGCGGGTACAATAGCGGGAAGAATCAGATTTCTTGTAAATGGTACACAGGTTGGTAGTGATTGTACATTTACAGCCACTACAACCAATACGGCACTAAATTGTCCGGTTATTACATATACGAAACCAACTGGTGTTGGTCAGATAAGAATAGAAATCAGGAGAGATACAGTTGGTACGGAATATGTATATTACGGACAGAATACTATGGTACTAAAGTGATTTTATGAAATGCAGGGAAAAATCCTTTGCCGAAAAACTCAATGAGACCAGAGGTCTTCCCAAGGTAGTAAAGCTCAGCACCAGACTTGCTAAGAGGTGGAAGGCGAAAATAGACGACAGATTACTGGTCCCCTCTCCGCTGGAAGTGGACGGGATAATGAAGAAGGATCCTAAAGAGAAACTCATTACAATAAATATTATCAGGGAGAGCCTTTCAAAAAGACATAAAACCGATATCTGTTGTCCGATTGTCACAGGAATTTCGGTCGTTATCTCTGCAAGGGCCTCCGAGGAAGAAAGAGCGGAGGGCAGGACCGGTAAACTGACCCCTTACTGGAGGACGCTCAGGTCGAATGGTGAATTGAATCCTAAGTATCCGGGCGGAGTTGCAGCACATAAGAAATTGCTCGAAGATGAAGGACATGAGGTGATTAGGAAGGGCAGGAGATATTTTGTCTCTGAGTTCGAAAAGTATCTTATAAATGAATGAATCTTGAAATTTTATCAGAATGTTGTATTGAAATATCAGGTTTTTTCAGTTGAGGTAGTTATGCCGAATATCTTTCCGGTGACAGTATCTTTACTGTTTTTACTTATTCTCTCCTGTGCCACAATAAAAAGTGACGGGAACAGAGAGGATATAGAGAGTCGTCTCAAGAACGGGGCAAGGGTAATGTGGATTGCGGCCCATCCGGATGACGAGTCAATGGCCGGTGCTATACTGTTACGTTCGAGTCTGTATTATAAAAACCCGCTCTATTTTCTTGTGCTTACACATGGTGAAGGCGGAGAGTGTTGCATAAAAGGCGGGTGTCAGCCCGACCTGAAGACAGTCAGGGGTGAAGAACTCAAAAAGGTGGCAAAGGCCTATAATGCAGAATTACAGCACGAATATTTCTATAATGCACCGCTTCCTATGGAGAGTTTTCCGCCACGGCATATTATTGCAAAGAAGTGGAAAGAGGAAAAAGACCCTGTGATAGTTGTTGCAGAAGCGATAAGAAAGTTCAGACCGGATATTGTTATTACATTCGACCCTTACCGTGGTTTTACGGGTCATCCGGAGCATCAGCTTGCATCCCGTTTTTCGGCCGCCGGGATTGTGGCAGCCGCAGATGAATCATTAAAAATAGGTGATACAAAACCGCACAGGGTGAAACATCTCTATTTCGGACTGAACAAATATACTGTTTTCAGACTCATAGGAGGAACCGACCCTTCGCCTGTAACAGAGGAGTGGAATATGAATAAGGAGTGCGCGGGAGGGAAGAGCTGCAGGGAGTTACTCTCGAAATATACCCGTTTCCATAAATCTCAGGACAATGATATGGGTACAGTAAGAAAACTTCTCAGGTGGATTGATACAATGTACCTCTCCGAATATGACCCTTTCAAAAATCCTCTCGACCCTTACGAGGAAGCTAAATGATATTTTTGACTAATTTTCTACCCCTGTTATAATTGTTCCTGAGGACTCTATGGGCGAGAAGTTCGGGAAATTTGAAATTATAACGAAAATTGCCACAGGTGGTATGGCCGAGATATTTCTTGCCAGACAGACAGGGATTGAGGGATTCCAGAAACTTATAGTCCTCAAGAGAATTCTTCCTCATCTTTCTACGGATAAGGAATTTGTCAATATGTTTCTTGATGAGGCAAGGATGGCGGCACAACTCAATCATCCGAACATTGTTCAGATATATGACCTTGGAGTTATAAGTGAATCATATTTCATTGCAATGGAGTATGTGGACGGTGTCGACCTCTCTTCCATTCTTAAGCGGGGAAGAGAGCAGAAGAGTTTTCTGAGACTTGGCTGGATTCTGAAAATTATCTCTCAGGTCTGTGAAGGACTACATTATGCGCATACATTGAGAGACCCGAACGGACAGAGTCTCGGGCTTATTCACAGGGATATTACTCCGGAAAATATTCTTTTGTCATTTAACGGAAATGTGAAGATTACCGATTTCGGAATTGCCCGCGCAAGGGGGCGTTCAACGAGCACGACGTCAGGAACACTCAAGGGCAAATTTCCCTATATGTCCTACGAAATGGTAAGGGGTATGGAGATTGATTCCCGGTCGGATATCTTTTCCCTTGGTGTGGTGTTGTGGGAAATGCTCACCTATAGAAGGCTTTTTAAGAGAGATACCGAGGTTGCATCAATTAATGCCATACTTAATGAAGAGATTCCGTCTCCAAAGAAGTACTTTAAGAATCTCCCAGATGAGGTTGAATCTATTGTAATGAAGGCTCTTGAAAGGGACAGGGAGAAGAGATTTCAGAGTACCCGGGAAATGGGAAATGCCATCGAGGATTTTATTATAAAAAGAAGGGTAAATGTCAGGATATCGGACCTCAGTGATTATTTAAAAAAATTATTCCCCGACAAAGAGATATCCTCGGTCAGAGACAAACTCAGTTCTTCCAGACTTCAGAAAATTGTTGAGATAAAAGAACATAAAAGCGCAAGCAACAGTCTTCCGGTAATTACAATCCAGAAAAAACATCCCGTAAGTGAGAGCGAGACTGTGGTGCTTCCTCCTCCTTCACCTGAAGGTCTAAATGGAGGTGAAACTGCGAATGACTTAAACATAAGTAAGTCTGAGGTATCAGAAGAAAAATTATCTGTTTCTGCCATAAAGCCACTCTCCGAAGTAATGGATGAGATAAAGATAGAAATACCTCAAAGAAAAGAGGTTGAAGATGAGAGCAGAGAGGATAAGGTAGCTGGTAAAGAAGATTCAGATAGAGATGACAATCTGACGATAGAAGCGTCAAAATCAGAAGTCACAGAGACACCAAAAAGTAAAAGGAAGAATTTCTTAATAGCAGGGACTTTAATAGGCATATTTATACTGATAGGGATTTTATATTTTGTTTTTATAACGGGCAAAAAGGAAGAGACTCAGTCTGTTATATCTGTATCAACTGCTTTGAAAGAGGAAAAGAAGGCTGTAGATAAGACTGATAAAGAAAAGGAACAAATAAAGAATGAGGGAACGTTGGTCAAAGTTGTGGCGGAAGAAAAGACGGCTTCTGAACCGCAGGAGAATAGTAGACAGGAAGAGACAGGGAAGAAAAGGGAACAGAAAGTAGCAGTGGTGGAAAGACAAAGGGCAGAAGAAAAGAAACCGGAGAAAGGAAAGACAGAAGACAAGACCGATAATAAACAGGAAGAGAAGGTTCAGACTGAATCAGTGGAGCCAAAAAAGGGGTTTGTCAGTATTGATTCAGACCCCTGGACGGAGGTTTATCTGGATGGAAAGAAGATCGGTGAAACCCCGCTTGTAAGATATGAGCTGATAGCAGGTTCCTATAATTTATTGTTGAAGAATTCCGAATTTGGCTTCGAAAAACCATTAAAAATCAATGTAAATCCCGAAGATAATACAGTAAATAAAGTAAAATTTGGTAAAGGATTGTTAAATATTTCTACAAATGTTCCAGCGGAAGTCAGACTTGGAGGAAATCTTTTAGGCAAGACCCCTCTTTCCGATTTGGATTTGTACGAGGGGATATACAGAATTACGCTCTTTGATCCGGAGCAGAAAAAATCGAAAACGATTAAAGTTGAGATAAAAGAGAACAAGACTACAAGTATAAATGAAAATCTGTAACTTCGGTTATGTGCCGGGATTCTTTATCACCATTACGCATTTATTGTTCTGGCATTCGGGTTCTCTTATTTCGCAATTGGCAGATGCTTTGCAGTCATCGATGCAATAGCTGTCTGAGATCTTTTCGAGCTCTTCCTCGAAGTACTTCATTTTATCTGTATTAATTGCCATCGGACAGGTCGAAAGACATTTAATGTCGATATAGGCAATTTTGCACTCCTCATTCGTCTGGCAGTCATTATATTTAGCTGCTGCCTTATTTATTTCCTGTGAAATAGCATTAAAGTCGTTGTTGCAGGAATTCCTGTCGTTAAGGTTCGACGAATCGGTTGTTGTGCCTGAATCCGTAGCGGTACAGGAGAAGAGAGTAATTGCGGTAATAAACGCGACAAATAATATTCTGCGTTTCATCCTGATTGCCTCCTGATAATTATTACAAACTCACTTCATAACAATATAATATCAGTTTTATTTTGACAATTCAAGCAATCAGATACTATAAGTAAAGTCCACAGTCCACAGTCGACAGTCCACAGACAAATAGTGCTATAGATCTGAAGGCGGTAGTACTTCCAAGATCGCTGAGTAATTGAGTGTGCCGAAGCGATGTAGAGCTGAAGGGAAGTGGCTGAAGTTTTGATGGAATATCTTTTAAAAGTCTTTTAATATATGTGAATGTTACCATTAGCGTTTATTTTGTCTTGATATTAAAGAGTATGTAGAATATTATATGTTCGTTCAAAGGGGATAGTGATGAGATTATATCTGATTGCATTTCTGTTTTCTGGATTTCTTCTCTCCTGCTCGGGAAGTGATAATCCGGCATCAGATATTAAGGTTGCAAAGGACGTCAGATCTGCAGATGATAATATGCTTTATGACAGCGAAGATATATCAGATATTGCTGAAGCAGAGGATATTCAGGATGTACAGGATGCAGGTATTCCGGAGTACATAGATGATATTGTATCGTCTGATATAGAAGATGTCTATGACAGCGGTCCTGTAAATATGCTGAATATCAGCCTTATTGTGCAGCTCGAAAACTCTGATATACTCAATAATAAATCTCTTTTTGATACTTATGTAACAAAGATTGACGGGATAGCAGGGCTTTTTGAAAAGTATAATGCAAAGATATCTTTTGAAGCAAAGGAGATTGTAAGTGCTTCGGTTAAGTACGGAAGTGATTTTCTGAACAGGCTTATCTCAAGAGGGCACAGCGTAAATATACACGCGGATTCAGGGACGAAATACGGTATGACCTTTTCTGACTTTGTTCAGGACTTAAGAGATAAAAAAGATGAAATGGAGAGATTGTCCATAAAACCGCTCTCTGTATCAGGTGTCTGCAGTCAGCTCGACTGGGTAGCTGCCTCATTTAATGTGGGTTTTAAGTATATTACTTCGATTACAGCCTTCTGTCTCAAATCCCTTCCTCTCGAAGAGCAACCCGATTTTGTGAAGAATTGCCTTGCCACCTTCGAATGCCAGCAGGCGTATCCGTTCGAGACTAACAAGAGATTATTTCCGTGGAGGGGAAAGCTCGGTTCAGACTGGAGGATTGACGACCCTGAGGGACTTATGGTTCTGATGCCCTCTTTCTCAAGGCTTGCCTGTCTCGACGAAGAGTTTAAGAATCCGGGCAAGAATATTATCAATTGTACCTTTGACAATTTTGATATAGAGAGGTCTCTCGATATTATCGATAATTCACTGACTATGTTTGATAAAAACAAGGTAAATGTGATTATCTTTATATGGAGTTTTGGAACCGAACCAGATAAGATTCTCTTCGAAAAATGGCTCTTGGAAGTAGATTATTATGTAAAAAAACAGAAAATCAGATGGAGGAGTACAGATGAGATATTTGATGAATATGACAGTACAAATAAGTAGTCTTCTGCTTTTGCTTCTGCTGATTATTTCCTGTTCGGATTCAGAAAACAGTCTCAAACAGATTACCGATACAAGAAAGGATATCTCAGTTTATGAGGATGTAGTTACTATAGAGGATATTGCCGAATACACCGATACGGAGGATATAATAATTGTTCAGGATGTGATTTCCGATGATATTGTGGATGTAATGATAAGCGACAGTACCGATATTTATGAAGATAGCAAAGATATAATATCGATACCGGATACAATAACCGATCTTCAGATTTCTGACGATATCAGGGATATAATATCTGACGATATAGCAGATGTTGTAAATTTACCTGATATTTCAGATACTATCATTCAGGATGTAGTATCAGAGGATATTACCGATATTTCACAATGCGTTAGCGAATGTCAGAAGGACCAGAAGAGGTGTAAGGATTCTCTGACCCTCGAGATATGTGCAGATTTTAATAAAGACGGGTGTCTGGAGTACGGATTTTACAAGACCTGTGAAAACGGATGTGCCAATAACGACTGTATCCAGAATCAGTGTCAGGAAGTTACGCTTACAGAGCTTGAGCAGGTTATCCCTTCGGAGAGTCTTGTTGCCGGAAAGTATGAGACTACCAAGATAAACGGCTTTAACGACGATTATCTGTATAATGTGACAAATTATACCAAGATCGGGGTAAGAAGGGAGTGGGGCGGTTCGGTGATATTCTTCGGTCTCTCGGACGGCAAGGTGGGTATGAATACGACCAATACAATAGATGCAAATGATACTGGGAGAGAGGTACAGGTTGCATTTTATGACCCCGACAGGATTTTGCAGAATTGCGCCTACAATGCGAGTTGTGCGACCGTTCCTTCAGGCTGTCCGAATTCCATTACATTCTTGGGCTGGGACCCGGTTCAGGGAGGTAACAGGTGTAATATAGGTTCGGGTGTTGAATCTGTTGCGATGGATAAGGAATATCTTGTAGTCTCGACTATCCCGCTCTTCTGGAATCCCGACTGGGACAGAACTGACTGTGACTCTTCAGGTTGCAACGACCCCAGCAAGAAGAACCGGAAATCAGATGTGCGGGTGATTCAGAGAATGAGATTTATTACGCAGCACGTAGTCGAACTGGATTATACAGTAATTAATCTGTCGAATCTCGAGCACAGACCGACGTATCAGGAAATGCCTACGATGTATACTGCCAATGGAAAGGGCGGGACGCAGGACCTGTATAAACTCTTTGATTCTGATAACAACGTTATACCGATCGACCAGCCTGCCGGCGGGGATGGTTTTTATTACAAGAATTTCAAGAGCAGCGGCGGATGGGTTGCAATGCAGAATGACGCGGTCAATTACGGGGTTGGGATTTATTATGAGAATAAGGTTCAGGATTTTCAGGGCTGGCAGCTCAGATCACTTCCGTTTAATAATGTAAGGGCACTCTTCAGTTTCGGAATTCCGGCAAGCGGCACAGTGCGTGCTAGGGCATATCTCTCTTTGGGTAATTATAATACAATCAGGGCAGAATTTACAACGCTCGACAAAAAACTCGGGCCTTTCGGAACACTTGATGTCCCGGCAAATGACGCAGAGGTGACAGGTAATATGATAATCGGTGGCTGGGCGCTGGATAATAAGGGTGTTACTTCCGTATATGCGGTTATCGATAAGAGCATAACGGTTACCCTTACTTATGGCAATGACCGTCCGGATGTCTGTAAGGTCTGGCCCGGATACAGCGGATGCAATACGAATAAGGTCGGATTCTCCGGCAGTTATAATGTATCGAGTCTCTCAAAGTGCCCTCATCTTTTAGAGGTATATGCCGTTGATGCAGATAATAATGTGAGAAGAATCGGTTCCAAGAAAGTATTAGTCAAATAACTGCTTGAACGTATATCGATATGCTGAGGTTAAAAAGGACTCGTGGATTCCGAATTTAGTTGATTTTTTTTTGGCCGTCATTAGATTGAGATTGTTCTTAAGGAGGTTTTTGATGAAGAAATTGATTCTGTTTACTGTATTTGTATTCTTCGTTCTTTCTGCTATTGGGTATGCGGATGACAGAACAGTGAATCCTCAGTTCAAGCAGGACGAAAAAAAGGGTGAACTCAAAGAAGATTTCGAGACCAAGATAATTGAACAGAAGAGGATGAAGGATTCTGAGAAAGTCGGTTCGTATAATCAGCCTGTCTGGACAACAAAGAGAAGATTTCCCACTACAAGGGTCTATGTACTTCCTGAAAACAAGGTAGAACTGGAGTACTGGCTCATGATGGAAGGGAACCTTGAGGAGAATACAGACCCGAAATATACCGGTATTTATGAGATTGAGTTCGGGCTCGGTCACAGGCTTCAGTCCGATTTTTACCTTAAGACTATTCAGAATGGGTCAAATGCACCTATAGAGATTTTGTCCCAGAGCATAGAACTCAGATATGCCTTTTTCGACTGGGGAAAGGTATTCGGAAATCCGACAGTATATCTGGAATGGATAAGACAGTCTGCAAAGCCTCAGAAAGGGGAGTTAAAACTCCTTCTGGGTGATGAGATATCCGAGAGACTCTTCTGGGGACTCAATCTTGTATTCGAGAGGGAATTTGGTGGCAGGACTATCAATGAGTATGCAATTTCAGGTGGGCTGGCATATTCATTAGTAGATGGATATCTGTCAGTGGGATTGGAGACAAAAATAACTGGAGAGGATGAGCAGTCAAAGAGATTTGATTTTTCTGAAAAGAAATTATTATTTGGTCCTTCGGTACTGTATAAACCTGTACCACCGGTGAACCTCATACTGACTCCTCTATTCGGATATAAGGTGGAAGAAAAAGAGGAGGGTGAGGAGGGGAAGGATATATATGCAATCTATTTCATTCTGGGAGTAGATTTGTAGAACAGTTTTTATCATTCTGTAATTTAACGATAGACCGAGATTTCCTTATAAAGTGCTATTTTTTTAGGTTTTTACTCGTTCGTAAATCTTGATGTGTTTTTAAACAGAGGGGATATCTTGACATACAAAACCCTATCTCTTATAATATGCCCTATGAAAGTAAATGTCTTTTTCTCTATATCAGTTGTTACTATACTATTATCCTGTAGTCATAGCTCGTCGCTGTATTGCAAAAATGATATGGATTGTCCAAAGGCACTTGTCTGTAAAAATAACGAATGTGTGGGATTGTATGAAAATATTGATGTATCGGATAGCCCGAATGGATATGCTGACTTTATTCTCTTCGATAAACAATCTTTGTCAGAGGATGAAAACAATGCTATTGACGCTGAGAGCTATGATAATGAAATTGAAAATTTTTTAGAAAACATACAGGATACAGGAGATAGCCTGATAAGGGAGTGTAATACATTCTCTGATTGTGAAACTGGATTCGAGTGTCTTGTATGGGAATGCATCAATAACAGATGTAGTTCAGAAATTAGAGATGCCTTTTGCTTAATAGAGGGTAAATGTTATAAAGACCACGAGGCCAATCCGTCGGAAGAATGTCTTGAATGTAATAGTTTGATAGACAAAAAGAACTGGAGTCAGAAAGAGGGTGACATCTGCAGAGATGACGGACTTGAATGCACAAATGATATCTGCAAATCTGGTATATGTATTCACCCTTATAAAGACAAATATGAAAAGTGTATATTGAGCAATGCTGACAAAGGAATATGTGATGGTCTTGGCAATTGTGTGAAGTGTATCCGAGATAATGATTGTGACAATACGGGTTATGATATAAAATGTGAGGGGTATTATTGCGACAAAGGCGAATGTAAGTACTATAGCCGTGAAGGTAATTATTGTGGGGAAGGTGTCTGGGAGTGCAGAATTTGCAGAGATAACAAGTGTGAGTGTAACTTTCCTCATTTCAGGTGTGAAGATTGTATACCTTCATGCGGATATTTGGGTGGTAGCTGCTGTTCTGGTGATAGTGGGTGTTCTGGGGAATTCAAAAGTGCCTATGATTGTGAGAAATGTTGTATAGGTCAGTGTATACCTTATTAGTTAATTCTAAAGGGAGGGAAGTAATGAAAAATTTATTAAAGGTCTTTGTAATTTTCACTGTAATTACATTTTTTGCTAATTGCTCTTCTGACAATATGGGTAACAGTGATGGGGGTCGAATGGATACAGGGATTGTTAGTGACCTCGGATCGATAAGAGATGGGGATTTAAATTATGAAGCTGGAAGTACTACAGATGATAGCAGTATAGTAGGAGATAATTTTAGTGACTCTGGAATTGAAGAATATGATATAAAAAATTTCTCTGATTTAGGAGATATATTCATAGTTGATGGTAACAGCGAAGTCCTATGTGTGTCTGACTGTTATATGAAATGTGATAATGCAGATGACGGATGTGGGGGGAGGTGCAATGAGACATGCCCGAATGGATATGTCTGTAATAATCAGAGATGCGAAAAGAGAACAGAGACAAAATGTGGTGATAATCTCTGTAATGGTTCTGAGAATGCCTGCTCCTGCTCTGTAGATTGTAAACCTATATGTGGTGACGGATGTTGTACAATTGGCAATGAAAATAAGAATAATTGCCCTGATGATTGCAAAATTGATTGTCTAAAGTTGTCCTACAGTACATACAACCTTCTTTATCCGGGATATAGCGAGCAGGAAGTCAGACATTTTATTGAGAATACAGCGAATGCAGGTTCCGATTTTATAAGGATAATGGGTCTGATGGATATCGAATGTTGTAGAGGATATAAGGAGTGGGTATTTGGGCCCTGGAATAGGAGAGAACCTGCGCATAATGAGTGTTTCAATGACAGAGGGGATAGAATATGCTATCAATGGCCTTACTGGAATCTCAACGAGTGGAATGAAGATTATTTTAATCGTTTGAATTACATAGTAGATCTGGCGGCAAGCAAGAATGTAAGGATTCTCTTTACCATATTTGCTATTCAGGAGAATCCCCTTCAGTATATTGGTCCTGAGAATATATTAAATAAGCTTTCAGAATTTATAGATGAGCTCAAAAAGAGGGGATTTGCTGACAGAATTCACGACTGGGAGATAGACAATGAAGGCGGTACAGGCCTGTTTACTCCGGAAGGTGATGACCCTGACGGAAGCATCTACTTTGAGTATACACGAAGACTCGGTGAAAAGATAAGGAATACCCTGGGAGGGACCCTTTATCACTCCGGAGAGGCACCGGGGATATTGTCAAATGTATATGATGTATATATGCCTCATTCTTGGGGAGGTCCAGACCCTGTTGACCAGCTTGGTGGAAACGGATTTACAGATGAGGAAGGTATAACCTATATTGAACATATAAGGAGAGACTATGGAAAATCTATTCTCCCCTCGTCAGACGGAATAATGCCCAATCTGTGTAATGATAATTCAATAAGGGAGCTATTGGGAAAGACCTATTCTCTCAACTGGATTGGCTTTGAGGCGGATATGGGATGGTTTACCTCTCCCGATGGAAGGTGTTCAAAGTGGGATTCAGGTACGACTAATACAGGCAAAATCGTGGATATTGAGTGGGGACTGGCTCATAGGGTTTCAGAAATTGCAGAGGAGATGTTTTCTGGTTGCAAATATATCCGTGGACCTATAGTGGCGTTTGTAAATAACAAACTTAATGCCGGTGAGTCACTCGTCCCGGGGAACGGTAGAAAGTCCGAAAACAGCAAATATTTTTTTGTGTTTCAGAATGATTGCAATCTGGTGCTATACGATATTACAGGGGGTGAAGGGAACTGGAAACCTCTCTGGGCTTCTGATACTGGTGGAAAGTGTTCTCCGAAATTTACTGTAATGCAAAGAGACGGAAATCTGGTTGTTGTGGATATAAATAACTCTCCTGTCTGGGCATCTAATACCGATGGACATAGCGGGGCATATTTGATAGTGAGAGATGATGGAAAGGTTGCAATAGTCGATGCAGCTGGAACTATTATCTGGAAGAAACCATAGAATTTGAGTTTGACTAAGAATAAAAAAGGTTAACTTATTGTTTTGTATTGCATAGTATTTTTTTTTCCTATATAGATAAGTGATTGTTAGGAGGTATTATATGTCACATCATATTTTTAAAAAGATTATTCTTCTTGGCAGACCTGCTGCTGGTAAATCTGAAGTAATAGATTTTATCAAGAGAACAAGTCCAGAGGAGCGGAAAAATAAGTTTTATATAGGGGATATTGTTGAATTCGATGATTTTTTATATGTATGGCAGACCTTTGAGGATGACGATATATGGGACAAGAAATTACACAAGCCAAGGAAGAACACCTCAAGTGATTACTATTTCTACGACCACGATATCTGGAACTTTTTCATTCACAAGATAAACCTTGCCTATGCGAAGGAGATCGCCCGCAACAAGAATCTCCACGATAACCATACGGCACTCATTGAATTCTCAAGGGGCGGTGAAAACGGTTTTGCCGAGGCATTCTCTCATCTGTCAGACGAGATACTCAAAGATGCCGGGATAGTGTATATCTCGGTCTCGTACGAAGAATCGGTCAGGAAGAACAGACGCAGATTCAGGCCCGAACTCGCAGATTCTATTCTGTATCATTCACTGCCGGATGACAAGATGGAATTTTACTACAAAACCAACGACTGGGAGAAGATAACAGGGAATAAGCCTTCAGGATATATTAAGGTCAGAAATTTTGAGGTGCCTTTCTCTGTCTTGTACAACGAGCCCGAGGTTACGGACTCGGATGCAAAACTGGGTCCTGCTCTGGAAAAGGTATTTGGTGACCTGCATAAACTTATGAAATAATAGCAAAGGAATATATCATTATATCCGCAATTCTCCAGAATATTTAATGCGTAGTTAGCGGGAACACACACAAACCCTGTAGAGAATGTATTTTCTTATCATATTTGGCTCGCTGATAATTAATTGACATTTGTTTCCTTTTTGTATATTCAAAATTCATCTATTTTTGCTTTCAAGGAGTAACTGAATGAAAAAAAAGATGTTTTTATTGATGGGTGTATTTTTACTGTTGATATTCTGTTCGGAGAATAATTCTGATAAAAGTGACAATCTGAAAGACATTTTTGTTCAGGATGTAGATAACGATATAAATATACAGGAAGATGTTCTTCCTTCCGATGAAGATGTTCTGGTTGAAGCTGATGATGTTGTATTTTCGGATGAAATATCTATTACTGATTCTGCTGATTCGGTTGAAGATATTATCGATGTTAAGGATATTACAGAGTTTAGCGATGATTTATCTGATGATATCAGGGATATTTCTGACAATGGCTTTGTTACTGATGACGCGGTGAACGATGTTATAACCGATACTGGGTCAGATATTAAGAAAACAAGGATTTTTGCCACATTTGTTTCTCACAACGAAGAGAATATTCAGGTTGTGTGTACCAATGATTTTTCAAAGCAGGCAGGTTATCTTGAAAACAGAAGATTGACTCACACACTTGCCCGTGCCATTGTAGAAAAGAATGCTGCATGGAATCTTCAGACAGACTGGTTATATCTCGACTCTGTAAAGAAGTGGGATACAGGCTCTGTGCTAAACGATACTGACGGGAAGAATATTATAAAATATCTATCAGAATTGTCTCCCAAAAACATTGTTATTGATGCCCACGCTCACGAGTCAAAATATAATTATGCGGATGTGGTCTTTCTGCTTCAGGGTCTTGGCGTTAAAGATAGCAAACTGGTAGGCGGGTTTATCTATTATCCTTATGATAAGGAAGTCTGGACCAGATTTGAAAACCCTGTTAGTGGAGTAAACTTTCCTCAGTTTAGCTGGACCGCAGATATATTGTGGGGTGCCGCGACAAGTCTGCATCAGGGCCCGGATTCACGTGTTGCAGGGCTGTGGAGACCGAAAGATGCCGAACATTTCCATGAACATAGCCCTGAGAGAAGACTGATTAATGTGGGTGGATATACTGGTGATGAACAGGGTATAGCAGATTTGCTTGACAAGCTTGAAAAGGGGGAACTTGAGGAAGGCAAGATGTATACAGTTGGAATCTTTTTCAATCAGTGTACATTGACAGATGAAGTTAATAATTCTATTATAGCTATCATAGACAAATACAAACAGGATGTTGAAAAGGGGAATCTGGTCTGGGCTACATTACAGGATATCGTAAGAATCTGGAAGGAGGAGTATAGTAGTGAGCCTGTAATTTTTGAGGCAAAAACCGAAATTCCGGATGCAGGGACTGATGCCGGATATGACAGCGGTACAACTAATTGTCTCGAGGGATATGTCTGTCCCCAGAATAAAGTTTGTTGTCCAAAAGGACTTCCTTGTGCAGGTCAGTGCATTGATGATTGCAGGGCAGATACAGGCTTCAAATGTCCTCCGCAGGCCCCGAAATGTGACCCTATTACAGGACTCTGTGGTGCCTGAGAAAAAATAAAATTTTATAAAATTAATTGCTTTTTTGCTCTTTTAGTGGATTTATATCTGCATTCCGGGATTAAGTTTATGAACAAAGAAAATTTTGAGATGAAGTGCAGAAGACTTTTGGACAAGCGTTATGTTTCATTCAGGGCCTGTGCAAAGGTCAACCTCTTCCTCGATATTACGGGCAGGCGCGAGGATGGATATCATTATATACGGTCCCTTTTTGTCCCGGTCTCGCTCTTTGATGTGCTGAAAGTCAGGGCTTCAGAGAGCAAAGGGATAGAAGTGAGTTGCGATGAGGAGTGGTTCGAAGTACAGAACAATTCACTTGTTAAAGCCTATAGGATTTTTGCTGAAGAGAGTGGTTTTTCAACAGGCCTGAAGGTAGAGCTGAAGAAGAATATACCTGCGGGCTCCGGACTCGGGGGTGCCTCATCGGATGCGGCAGCTTTACTGAAAATCCTGAACAATCTGATGTATATTAGGACTAAGAGAAGACTGAACCGGAAACAACTGCTTAAGGTCGGGAGTAAAATCGGAGCCGATGTGCCGTTCTTTCTGGATGGCAGACCTTCTCTGGTCGAAGGAATAGGCGAAAAGATATCGAAGGTGAACTTAAAGGATGAAATATATATGATAATAATCTGGCCGGGATTGCCTTTTTACACCAAAGAGATGTATAGGGAGTATGACAGATTAAACAGATTGACAAAATCTGTAAAAGGTGATAAGCATCTTCCTCCCTTTTTGGGGTATAAATACATTACCGGCTCTGTTTATAATGTATTTGAGACGGTGTTAAGAGGTAGTAATCTGAAGATGATTATGAGACTTAAGAAAGCACTGATAAGCAATGGAGCGGAATCTGCTGCCCTTTCGGGCTCCGGTTCGGCTGTATTCGGACTTTATAAGAGTGCGACTGATGCCCGTATTGCCTTCAAAAGACTTGCCGGGGATTTCAGAGAGTTCAAACTCTTCTCTGTCAGAGTCCTGAGAGGGGGGTTCTAGGGTGGATATCCGTATGTTACTGGGGCGTCGTCAAGCGGCAAGACACGGGTCTTTGGCACCCGCATTCGAAGGTTCGAATCCTTCCGCCCCAGCTTGTTTATGTGCCATTAGCGATCGGAGATGACGATGGACAGGATAAGATTACTCACCGGTAATTCGAACATCGAGCTTGCAAAGAAGATATCCAATCATCTGCAGGTGGAGCTTACTGAGTCAAAGGTCTCCCGTTTCAGTGATGGTGAGGTCGAAGTCGAAATAAAAGAGAATGTAAGGGGCAGGAATGTATTTATCATTCAGTCAACTTCATCTCCCGCAAATGAACACCTTATGGAATTGCTGATAATGATAGATGCGTGCAAGAGGTCATCTGCCGCGGAGATAATAGCGGTTATTCCGTATTACGGATATGCCCGTCAGGACAGGAAGGTGGCTTCGAGGGCACCGATTACGGCAAAACTTGTTGCGGACTTGCTGACTGCGGCCGGTGCCACGAGAGTTATGTCCGTGGACCTTCACGCCGGACAGATTCAGGGCTTTTTCAATATCCCTGTTGACCATCTCTACGCGGCGCCTGTCTTCCTCGAGGATATGAAGACGAGGTTTAAGAACGAAAATATCGTAATAGTATCTCCTGATGCGGGGGGAGTCGAGCGCGCAAGGGCATACTCCAAGAGGCTTGACTGTCCTATCGCGATTGTTGACAAGAGAAGGCCTCAGCCCAATGTGTCCGAGGTAATGAATCTTATCGGAGATGTGGACGGCAAAACAGCGATTCTGCTGGATGATATCGTGGATACGGCCGGTTCTCTTACAAAGGCAGCAACAGCGGTTATGGAGAAGGGTGCAAAAGAGGTCTATGCCTATGCGGTTCACGGAGTTCTCTCGGGGGATGCCTTTTCAAAGATCGGCAGTTCGCCGATTAAGGATATTACGGTGACCGATACTATTGCGATGCGCAAGGAGAGTGAAAACTTTAAGAAGATAAGGTATCTTACTGTATCAAAGCTTCTGGGTGAAGCTATCAGAAGGATACATTACGGAGACTCTGTCTCCTCTTTATTTGTTTAGGAGGTTTCTCAGATGGAACAGATTGAAATTATGGCAAAACTCAGAACAAACGTTGGTAAGTCCGCTGCAAGAAAGTCAAGGAAGGGCGATGTGATTCCGGCAGTCTGCTACGGGAAGGGCTCGGAGCCGGTTCATATTGAAGTCTCCACTATGCAGGTCAAAAAGGCAATTGCAACCCCTCACAAACTCAATACTGTAATAACTCTGAAGATTTCATCCGGCAAAGATTCGTTCAACAAGAAAGTCCTCATAAAGGATGTGCAGAAAGATGCACTCGGAAAGAAGATTCTTCATATGGATTTCATAGAGGTAAAAGATGACCAGCCCGTAAAGGTCAAGGTACCTGTAAGACTGACAGGTAAGTCAAAGGGTGTGGCAGAGGGCGGAATTCTGCAGCAGATAATAAGGGAACTGGATATGAAGTGTCTGCCCAAGGATATTCCAGTGGCTATTGAACATGATGTTACTCAGCTCAATATGGGCGATGCGGTCCATGTAAAAGACCTCAAGGTTCCCGAAAATGCAAAAATTCTTGTCGATAAGGACAGGACCGTGGCGGTTGTGGTAGAGGTCAAGGAAGAGACACCGGTTCAGGTGGCAGCAGCGGCAGCGCCTGCAGAGGGTGCAGCCCCGGCGGAAGGTGCAGCCCCGGCGGCGGGAGCGGCCCCGGCGACAGGTGGAGCTGCTCCGGCAGCGGGAGCGAAGCCGGCAGCACCTGCGGCAAAACCTGCATCACCAGAGAAGAAATAATGAGGAATACCCTTGTCTCAGCAGAGATATCTTTTTGTTGGTCTGGGAAATCCGGGCGAGCGGTATTCCGGCAACAGGCATAATGCAGGATATATGGTTTTGAGTGAGTTTATGAGGATTGCAGATATCGGGATTGGCAGAATAAAATACGGAACCGGAGCAGAGACTTCGTCAGCTATATTCCTGATGCCCGACACATTTATGAATAATTCAGGGAAGGCAGTAAAACACTATCTGCCGAAGGTGGGGAATAATCCTGAAAGGCTTTGTGTCATTCAGGATGATATGGATATAGAGACAGGGCGTGTGATTCTGAAATTTGATGGCGGGGACAACGGTCATAACGGGATAAAATCCATTAACAATCTTACGGGTACAAATCAGTATTACAGACTGAGGATAGGTGTCGGAAGACCGCCTGAGGGTGTGGACCCGGCAGATTATCTGCTTTCTGATTTTCATCCGGAAGAACGGGATATCATAAGAGATAGTATTAAAAAAGCGGCCGAAGGAATTGATATTATACTTAAAGAAGGATTTGTTAAGGCAATGAATAAAATAAACAGGACAAAAAATCAGAGCAAAAAGGAGGAAAGGATCAATGATTAGAGAGTATGAGACGCTCTACATTGTCTCACCAGAGCTTGACAAGAGCGGTATCGAGAATCTGAACGGGAAATTCAAGAGTATTGTACAGGAGAACGGGGGTAAGGTAATCAGACTTACCAGATGGGGAAAGCGTGACCTCGCCTACAGAATAAAGAAGTATAATCACGGATTTTATGTTCACCTGAATTATTTCGGTGAAGGCAGGACAGTCGATGAGCTTCAGAGGAATCTCAGGCTGAACGAAAATATTCTGAGATATATTACTGTCAGACTCTCCGAGGAGGCCGATATCAATTCCAAAGAGAGTATGCCGGATGCAGACCTTGAGATAAAGAAGGCTGAGGCACCGGCTGCAAAGGATAAAGAATCCGAGGAAAAAGAGGAAGAGAAAGATAAGAACGGAGGTAATGAATAATGAAGAGGAAAATGTGCAGATTCTGCAGCGATAAGAATCTGAAGATAGATTTTAAGGATGTAGAGCTCTTAAGACATTTTATCTCTGAAAGAGGTAAGATTGTTCCGAGGAGAATTTCCGGTAACTGTGCAAAGCATCAGAGATGGGTCTGCGAGGCTGTAAAGATGGCCAGACACATTGCCCTTTTGCCCTATGTCTCTATTGAGCTTCAGGAATAACCTTAATCCAGAATGGCGTAGCGGAGGTGTATAATGAAAGTAATTCTCAAAACCGATGTGGCAAAACTCGGAAATGCCGGTGATATCATTACCGTAAAAGATGGTTATGCCCGGAATTATCTGATTCCGAAGGGGCTTGCAGAGAAGGCGGAACTCGGTTCGGTAAAGGCAGTGGAGAATCTGAAAAAGGTCCTTGCCCAGCAGATGGAAAAGAAAAAGAAAGAGGCAATAAAGCTGAGAGACAGGCTTCTCAACATATCCTGTACGATAACCAGACAGGCCGGCGAAGGCGAGAAGATTTTCGGGAGTGTGACCACAAGGGATATAGAAGAGGCTCTCAAGATAGAGAATATTCATATCGACCGCAAGAACATTATGCTGGACGAACCTATAAAGCAGCTCGGTATATTCGAAGTTCCGGTAAAACTTCACAAAGATGTCGAAGCAAAGATAAAGGTATGGGTAGTAGCAAAGTAAAATGCCTCCAAGGGAAGAATCACTTTTTACTGCTCCTCACAGTGTCGATGCCGAAAAGGCGGTGCTTGGTTCACTGCTTCTTGACAGCCAGATAGCAGATGAAATCTTCGGTGTGCTAAAGCCGGAGTGCTTTTATCTCGAACAGCACAGGAAAATTTTCAATGCGATATGGGATATATACAGGGAATCCCATATAATAGACCTTATATCAATCAAGGATTATCTGATGAGGAGGGGAGAACTGGATGCGGCGGGAGGAATCGAATATCTCTCTTCTCTTGTTGACTCTGTCCCTTCGACCAAGAATGCATCAACCTATGCCGCCGTCGTCAAGGAGAAATATATCCTGAGGGAACTCATAAGTGCCGCAAACACAATAACCAAGGTTGCATATTCCGAGCAGAATCCGTTCAGGGAGATAGTGGATGAAGCCGAAAGGATGATTTATGAGGTAACACAGCAGGGGGTAAAGGCACCGTATTCGTCTGCAAAAGATGTCATCAACGAGCTGATGAAGAGGAGTGAGGAGCTCAATGATGAAAACAACAGATATCTGGGTAAGTATGTAGGAATACCCACCGGTTTTACAGAGTTTGACAGACGGACTTCGGGCCTTATGCCCGGTTCACTCAATATTATTGCAGCAAGGCCGGGTATGGGTAAGACCAGTATGGCACTGAATATTGCTCAGTATGTCGGAATAAACCTGAATAACGAAGAACTAAAGAGGGCCGAGAGACTGGGGCGGGAACCCCTTACAACTCCTGTCCTTATTTTTTCGCTCGAAATGTCGAAGGAAGAGCTTATGAAGAGGATGGTCTCTTCCGAGGCAATGGTTCCGGCAGATATTTTCAGAAGGAATCCGCCTTCAACGGAGCAGGAGAAGGATGAACTTGCGGAAAAGTGGAAACTTCTGCATATGGCGGCCAACCGTTTTTACAACGCACCTATTTTCATTGACGATTCCGGTGATATCTCTCTTCTGGAGATTAAGGGTAAGTGCAGAAGACTGAAAAAGGAGATGAAGAACAGACTGGGACTCGTTGTGGTCGATTATCTTCAGCTCTTAAGGCCCGACCAGAAGTTTGATTCGATGGTCCATGCCATTGCGGATATTTCGAGGGGGCTCAAGATTCTCTCCAAGGAACTTGAGGTGCCGGTAATTGCCCTTTCGCAGCTGAACAGGGAATCCGAAAAGAGAAAGGAGAGCAAGAGGCCGCTTTTATCGGATCTGAGGGAATCGGGTGCGATAGAGCAGGATGCCGATGTGATTATATTTATTTACAGGGATGCGGCAGATGACAAGGATGAGCAGGATGTCGTCGCAAATATTGACATAGCAAAAAACAGGAACGGACCGACCTTTTCACTCAAACTTAATTTCCACAAGATGTATACAAGGTTTACAGAGTTTGCCAAAATTGATGACTTCTCGGGTCCCGAAACAGAGGTCAAGGGATTTGACGAAGAAGGCTTCTGAGTATCATTTTCTTAAAATACCTTAAAATTTTGTTTTTCAAAATGTATTTAAATAGGAATTATAGTTATTAGTAATGTTTGAATGAAATATGAATATCAAAACCGGATATCTACTGATGTTTGATTAAATTCTATCAATAAACTCAGTTTAGTGCTGAAGGTGGTAGAGCTATTAAGGTGGCTGAGTAGCATTAGCGTATCGAAGCCAATGTTATGTTGGACGTTTCGATATGTTCACTTTGCTCACTACTCAACGTCCCTGTGCTTTAAAGGTCGCTGAGTAACAGAGTGTACCGAAGCGATAGGTAGCAGATAGATTAGTGCTGAAGAGCTGAAGTGCTGAAGATCGATAGGATAGAATGTTTTTCGATTTTCGGTTTTTTTAGCTCGTGATTGTTAGGAGGCTTTTGTCTGTGAGGAAGAATTTTCTATTAATTATTTCAGTAGCAATTTTACTAGTGCTTGTTATCTCGTTTTTC
>DYEF01000069.1 GCA_020725805.1 Bdellovibrio sp. | reverse complement strand
TTTGCAGACCCCAGTCTCCTGCATCCTTATATGTATGTGAATAATAATGCGGTGAATTGGATAGACCCTGAGGGACTTGAGATATTTCTTTTTGGAAGGCTCCCTTTTTTCTTCAGACCTTATGCTGGTGTTAATAGACTTGCCCCCAGTCAAAGATATACTCCGCAGTGTCTGCCTAAGCAGACTCCTTCTTTCCCTAAAGCTAGTATAGAACCTTGGCCACCTAAAGGACCCTTAATAGAGAATGAATTGTTGAAAAATCTTTTAAAAAATATTGCGTCTTTGCTTAGGTCACTTGGATTTGGTTCAATTTTTATCTCAACCGAGAATGAGTCAGATATAATATTTGATCCATTTAGAGCATAAGCAAAATGGATATTATAATTAAGAAAGAGTATAAGGAAAACTTCCCCATATCATTAGAAAGATTAATTAAAAGACTTTTATTAAAAGTTCCAGAGAAGGATCTTGTTGGAATAGGAACGATTGTATTGGTTGATAGAGTATATACATCATCGAGAGATAACAAAATGAATAAAGTAAGAGGGGGGATTTATATTCCAAAAAAGGGGGGAGGATTGGCAAAGATTATGATTGCTGTAGGAGATATTTACAAAGGAATGCCCCGCTTATTGTTTTATCTTCCATTTATACCAGATATTTTAATTGCAGGGGTTTTATATCATGAAATAGGACATCATTGTCAATTTTCAACTCACGGGATAAAGAGAGACTATGAAGAGGATTTTGCGGAGAAATATAAAGAGAAGCTGTTAAAAAAAGCATTTTTGCTTTGGGGGATTTTATTAATTCCATTTTATCCATTGGTAAAACTGGCTCTATATTTTTATTCAAGGAAAGACAAGCAGCCAATTAAGACGTAATAGATACTTTTAGTTTTTATACATCTATCTATTTTATGTTAAGGGATATAGGAGGATAAGTAATTTGATAAAATTATTATATAAATAGAAGCAGTGATATTGTGTAAGGGTATAAGAAATTTAAGGTAGAGGTATCTATGGAAAGGTTTAATATTGATAAAGAGGTCGAAAAGTGTACATAAGATACAAAAGAAAAATCAATGAAGAACTCATTTTTTTATATATTCTGGGAATAAAAAGAATAATGAAAATAAAACACTGTTAACATTTTAATTTTGCTTATTAAGGATTTATAAAGAAATTTGTTGTATATTTCCAGCGTTTTGTTTCACTTGAAGTTTGTTGTGGTTCGGATTATAGTGGTAGTAGTTATGGATATAAGGTAAGTAGGTATGAGTATCAGAATATTAATAGTCAGGAGATAAATCTGCCAATAAGGGCACCCGGGCAGGTAGAGATGAGTGCAGGAATATATAATGTAAACAGATTTTATAATCGTGAGTTAAAGAGATATATGCAGCCAGATCCGTTGTATAGTGATATGATAGCAATGAGAAAGGCTAATAGATTTCATTTTGCAGACCCAAATCTCTTGCATCCCTATATGTATGTAAATAATAATGCGGTGAATTGGATAGACCCTGAGGGACTTGCAAAAGGAGATTGGTGGGATCCTCGGACTTATTTATCTGTTTCATTTTCATATCAATTTCTGGTTGAAGGAGGAGGTGTTGTTAGTAATTATAAAATATTATCTTCGACGCCTAGTGTAGGAGCTTGTTTGGATATAAGTATAGGCTTTTTGCCTGATGAAGATGAAGCATCAGTTGAATTTGGAGTTGGTTATAGTAGATTTCTTGCGGCTGGTGTATTTTTTTCTAAACCTCATTGGTCTGGGATGATGGAGAAGTTTGGATTTTCTGCTCACATCGGGCTTGGTTGGAGTTTATTCCCGTTTTATATTAATTATACCTCAAGTAATCAGAGATAGGAGATAAAAAGTGATGAACGCACTTTGTAGCTTTTTTGAGTATGCTAATTTTATAACTGTTATTCAGGTTATTTCTCTGCTGCTGATTGGCACATTTCCTTTTGGCATTTATGGTTACATAAAAGCAAAGAAAAAAGGTTATAATCCATGGCTTTGGTTTTTAATTTGTATATTTGGTAATTGGATGGCTTGTTTGTTGTTATATTACATTCCTGAAAAACAGGAAAATAAAATTGTGGATAAATAAGAATGAGAGCGATTGTTAAAAAGATTGCAATAGCATTAGTATTAACGATAGCAATATATTTGATATTGTTTGTTTATATTGAATCTTCAAAAATTTTGAGATCTGCAATTATAGAGTTATCAAACGGTGCCAAATTAACAAAACCACTAATTGTTCGTTTAGTTGTTCCGGTATTTCTATCTGGTGGCCTAACACTATTCGGTGTTTTAGGATTTTTCAAGGCAAGGGAAAAAGGTAGGAATCCATTTATATGGGCAATAATATGTTTTTACGGAAATTTGTATGCCTATTTGATACTTTCTTACATTGTTAAGGACAGGAAATGAATAAATACTAGTATTAATGGATGGAGATTGTCTTTGGCTTAATGTATTTGGTCCTAGTAAAAGTGAGTGCAGGAAGGTATAATGTTAATCGGTTTTACAATACAATATTAAAGAGGTATATACAACCTGATCCGTTATACAGTGATATGATAGCAAAAGGAAAGGCAAAAAGATTTCATTTTGCAGACCCCAGTCTCCTGCATCCTTATATGTATGTGAATAATAATGGGGTGAATAAAGTTGATCCTCTGGGGCTAGTAGATATATTTGTGTTCTTTGAATTTGATTTTGTGCCTTTCTTGGGGGCAGAGGGTGCTTTGGGGTTGGTTATTGATACAGACCATCCTTTTGAATCAGGTATTTTCAGGACGGCATCATTAGCCGGTGGACTGAATATAGGTATCGGATGGGGTGGTGGGCTTTGTACAAAGGATATTGAGGGATTTAGCGAAAATTTTGATATTAATTTTCCGCCTTTTATCTTCAGTGGGGCATCTGTAACCTTAGGCGTGGGTAGTGATAAAGGTTTCACAGTGGCTGGGTCAAAAGGATTAGGCTTTGGTGCATCTTCTGGTGCTTCATATACGGAGACAATATTGACAGTTGAGGATATTATTAATTTTTTCAAGTGAGGGAATAAATATTTGCTATGACATTATGGAAAAGAAGCATTATTAAAGAATTTGCAATTTTTCCTTTATGGTTAGTTGTTACACTTATAATTCTTTTTTTAGTTTTTAACAATATTCCGGTTATAGAAGAATATTTCTTCTTATATGTTGCAATTGTTTTGGGTATCTTCATTTCTTCCTACTATACTATGGAATATTTTTTACCGCCTAAATTTAAGGAGAAAGGGCTGAGGTGTCCAAAGTGTAAAAAAAGATTGATAGGTTATACTAAAGTGAAATTTTTAGGATTTGATTATGTGTTCCCGACAAATTTTCAAATATCCAAGAAATGTGGGGTATGTGGATATGATCTCGATAAGGAATAAAGAAATATTTTTTAGAATCTTAAAAGATCTTATTCCATTTATCCTGTTTGTAATTGTAGGGCAAACTCTGGGATTTATAAATTATACAAGAATGATTGGCGGTAATCCCTCATTCTATGAGTTTTTGAGATTTAGTTTTATGTTTAATAAGAACTTACTTAATACTTTTAGTGGCGGTAGATATGAATATCTGGTTTATACGCTAGTAATGCTTGGGATGTTTCTTATACCTGTTGGAAGCGTACTGGCGTATAAATGCAGAAAGAATATATTTATTTATGGGTTAACATCAGTTTTTATTTTTCCTCTTATTTATTTGATATACGAAATTAGAGAGGAAGAGGTTCAGTGTAAGGAAGGGGTAGGTGGAGGAGAGGAAAAAAGTAGAGAAATAGATAAGAATAATCTTTAGGCATTGGTAATTGGATTAAGATGTTCAGGGAGAAGGCACTCCCTAAGGAAGAAGAGGACGTCTGCACAATGTGCGGTCCGTATTGTGCCATAAAGGTTCAGAAAGAGAAGAAGTAGACCTATTTTTTAAGTGTAAAATTATCGATTATTATCACTCCGTCGTCAGCATAAGCGGTATATGTCAGTTCGTTCTGATTGATTTCTATTATGCCGAAACAGCCGTCGCTCCCGTCTTTGGATTTGTAAGTCCACCAGTCTTTGCCGGCGGAATACCACTTAGGGGACATAAACGGTGAACAAACCACATACTGTACGCCTTCACCCTGATTGACTTTGTTGTTGTTTTTTACAGGATATGTGCGCTCGAAATTATGGTCGTGTCCGCCGAGTACGAGGTCTACATTGTACTTTTCGAATATCGGTACCCAGTTGTCTATAACCCTCTGGGTGGAGCCGTGGGTCGAACAGGCGGAATATACAGGATGATGAAGCATTACTATAATCCACTGGATATCCTTATTCTCTCTCGCCTTTTTCAGGTCGGCCTCCAGAAATGCATTAGCTGCTTTGACAGTAGCATCTGTATTTGAATTGAGACCTACAAAGTGTGCAACTCCGTAATCGAATGACCAGTGGTGTTCCTTGTATGCATCTTCGAGATTCGGCATTTTAGGCAGGGCAAACTGATAGTAGAAGAGTTCCGCAACCGTTTCGTGATTTCCCTGAACAGGCATAAATACCTTGTTGAAGAAGAGTGGCTGCATTGCATCGAAATAGGCATCCCATTCGGGCTGGGTCCCGACTTCATTGAGGTCTCCGTAGAAGAGCCAGAAATCGGCTTTGATATTCTTTATCCAGTCGATATTGTTTCTGATATTAGGGGCCCCTGACTGTGAATCTCCTCCGGAAAAAACAGAAAACGGCTTCCTGTTGCCTGATTTTAGCCCTGTCTTTATCTTCTTTGGTTCAGCAAGGTCGGGATTTACAAATGATTTTGTGTTAAAGTCGAAGTCATCGAATGTCCCGACTCTGTAATAGTATTCGGTATCCTCTTCCAGCCCGAAGACCTCGACGGTATATTGTGCCCTTTTCTCGTTATTCCCGCTGATATCCTGTGTTACATAAACGAATCCCTCTCCGGAGTATGAAAACTGCTTTGCATAGGGCATTATTATTTTATTTCCTTCGACCTTGACCAGACTCGCCTTGACTATCCAGACTTTCGGTACGTATTTACCTGTGTTGATGAAATCGCTCTGCCACTGAAATGTCAAAGTGGTTGCAGGGTCTTTCTGCCATGTAATGTGCATATACTTTACATTCTTTTTGGGGTCCGTGCTCCAGCTCGAAGGTTCGTTTACCTCCACAATTTCAGATTCCTCGATGTGCCCTGTATCTTCCGTTATATTGTTGTTGCCTGTATCATCTGATACCTTCTTGTCGCTGAATTCACAGCCGGTAATTGCTGTAAGTGAAAGAATAATTGCAGAGAAAAGGATTACTGTCTGAAAAAACCTCATATTTTGCCTCCTGTTTAATAATTGAACTGAACAAGTCCGATAAATACATTGTTGTCGAATCTGTATCCCTCGAGTTCTCCCCTCTGGATATAGTTTAGTTGTAACTTTACTTGATTTGAGAGATGTGCGGTTATTCCAAAAGTAGTCCCGTGTTTCTTCTGCTTCGACATCTCTCCGATCGAAAGGTCGGAACTCTGACCTCTGATGACCTCATCTCCGTCCATCTCTTCGATTCTGACAATAAGGTCGATGATATTGGGCCATATATGGGTTATCAGGTCGATATGCCATCCCCAGCCCTTGTCGGCCTTTGCGGTTCCGTCAGGCAGCGGGGGCTGATAGAAGTTCTTGATTACATACTCGCCTTCGAGGGTAAAGAGGAAGAGATGAAGATTGAAGTCGGCTCCCAGATAGAGCACCTCGGACTGGGTGTCGTAACTCTTGTCCGTCTTTGCAGCATTCAGGCCGATATTGAAACTGAGGTCCCTGTATAAGAGATTGAAGGTTTTAAGGATGTTGTATCCCTGAATATCGAGCCTGTATGTATAAAGCAGTTCTTCGCTCTGCTTGATGAGTTCTGATGCAAATGATATCGAGGTAAATATCCCGTAGGTGAATCTTAGCATTCTCCACGGGTCCTGAAGGGCAAACTTGTATCCGACCTGTCTCTTCGATGAAAGGATATCCAGAACCGGCGCATATATCAGGTTGTTTTTATCCGTGGATTTCATATTTGCCTGAGAGAACGGGACCTTCATTCTGCCAGCATCGACTGAAAAGACAGTGTATTTGTCCCATCCGACATAGGCATCCTTGAGGTAATCCGACGACCTGTTGCCGTCTTTCTCTCTCGGGACGAGTTCCATCTTTATATGATAGTGAAAACCGCTGCTCTGGTATCTGCCGCGCATTCCCATCTCAACGCTTTCGAGGGCAGGTCCGAATTTGTGTCCGAACTGGGAGGTGTCCATATTGGCAGAATTGAGTTTGAGTTTTCTTCCGTCTTCCAGACTGACCTCGTATTCGTCTTCTTCGGTATATGAAAATGAAGTCCTTATCAGCATATACGGTTCGAATCTGGCGTCATAGAGTTTGGTAAGTGTAGCCTCCGGGTCGGGTGTGAGTATCCTCTCATACAGATTGTCAGGTTCGGGTTTTGGGGGTCTGAGCGGAGGAATCCAGTAGATCTCCTCCTTCTGGAGCTCCTCGTAAAGACCGGCATATCCCTCTGATGCCAAAAGGACAAACAGTGAAAGGAAAAATAAATAAATACATAGAGATTTTCTGCTTTTCATAATATCTCCCGCATCAGTAAAAAATCTCTCTCTTTTATGTTAACTCTGGTTTATGAAATCTTAAGTTTTCTGTTAAGCTCAGTTCTCGATCAGGTTGAGTATGAGTGAGGATAATGGATAAAGAACATTATTCTCTGTATTGTTATTGCATTCCTTGACACTGATTATATATTTTTTCCCTCTTACGAAATATTTCGAATACGGCGATGCTCTCTGAACTGCCAGAATTACTCTTCTGCTCATTGTGCGCCCGAACTTTATATCAATAGTAATTTCGTTATTGTATATATTTATATGGTTAATAGTTATATTATACTTCCGGAATATGGCTGTGTTATTTTGCAGGCAGCTCTTTATCTTAATGAAATCTTCATCAAAAATATCTTTTTTGATTGTAACCGGTCTGTATTTAACCGCGCTCAGCAGCAATCTGATGAAAATATTAAAGAAATCATTATCGAAAGTCTTTTTATAGTACCATATACCGGCTTCGAGTGAGAATCTGTGAATGACTTTATCTCCCCTGCTGATTGCCATAACGCCGTCTTTTAAGGTAAGTGAATCTCCTCTTCTGATAATTTCTGTCTTCTCCGTTTTTATGCCGTAATCTACGGGTTTGTATTTTATTGTATCCCCTTTCTCAGATACAGGATTTATGAGCACATATTCCATATTACCTGCACTGCCTCTGACCGTTGACGGGTTTAATGACTCTGGCAGAAAGAATATAACCGGCATATATAATAAGTCTGATTTCTCTCTGGAAATGATATGCTTGCCGATGATTCTGAGTCTTCTGAGTGTCTCATTGCATCTCAGATGACAGGGAAAATAATAGAGATTGGAAAGGAACGGATTAAAGAGGGGATCAATTTCTCCTCTGGTCTGATATCTTCTGATCAGCCATTTGTAGGGAAATGACGGGAGGTACTGAAATCCGCTTTTCAGATATTCTTTGGTACAGCATTCGGGATAACCGAAGAGCCAGCCTGAATTTTTTATGTGTTCATCAGACAATACATTGTCCGAATTTGTAATTTTATCGAGGTACTCTTTATGCAGGGAATAGTATATGTCAATCTGATTTTCCCTGCTTATTGTGATTTGTGTATAGGGAAAGGTTTTTTTCATTACCTTATTAATAGCTTTTGCCTCTTCATAGCTGTTGCACTCGTATTTCCCTGCACGACGGTATCCCTTTTGCATCAGTTCATACTCGGCATCAAGGTATGACTGGCTGATATGCTCACTGCAGGATTCTGGATCTTTCTGACCCGCTTTCTCAACGCCCTGCTCCTGTCTTTGGATTGATAAATCGGTTTTATCTGCCAGCTTAATCAGTTTCAGTGCGTTTATCAGAGTCTCTGACGAAATTCTGTCTTTACTTAGAGGAGTTAATTTTATTGCCTTGCTTCCGATCGACAGACTCTGTGGGTATCTGTTCATTATTGAAAATAGGTCTGAAAGGAATAACAGCAATGTCTTTATATCAATATTCTTATTGTTCTCTGATGTCTTATTTGCAAGAAAGACATTTTCAACAATAATCAACCGGTCTTTGGCAGCCAGTTTTCTGATATCTTTGATAAATTCACCGCGATATAAGGAGTAATATGCAAGATTCAGTTGAACAGAACAGGTGTTATTCCGGTTTTCTGCTATAAGATATCTATAAGTCACAGATTAATCCTAACATTTTTGGATTTAATTTCAAACGATTTTCTGCTTCAGATGGTTTTGCAGATAAATTTCCGTTTTAATGGTTCAGATGTTATGACAGAATAATTTTTGCCGATGAAAAATCCTGATTGACTAAAACCTCATTTCCAATTAAAAATAATCCAACCGGAGATATTTCTATGAAAAAGGTCTATTGTCTGGTTCTGCTCTCTGCTGTAATTGCTGTAATTCTGCTATTACCTCTTTTGGCGGATGCAAGGGCGGGCGGCGGTCACAGTTATGGCGGAGGGAGTAGTTCAGGTTCAGGCGGATTCGGCGGTGGTAGCGGCGGCGGAGGCGGAGATATTACAGACCTGATATATCTGGTTATCCTTCTCGTCAGGTACCCGTATGTAGGTGTCCCCGTTCTCGTCGGAGGAATTATCTTCTTCTATTTTATGGGGAGAGGCGCCAACAATTACAGAATAAACAGCACTATCAGAAAGGCCGGGGCGCTGAGTATTCAGCAGGAGAATACCCTCAGGACCCAGAATCTGGCAAAGCTAAAGGCGATAGACCCGTCATTTTCTGAAGAGAAGTTTCTTGAGAGGGCAAAAAACGCGTTTCTTATTATTCAAAAGGCCTGGTCCGAGCAGAATCTTACACCAATCAGGCCATTTGTCTCAAATGGACTATATTCAAGGTTTGAAATTCAGATAGATATTCAAAAGCTGGAAGGATTCAGGAATAAAATTGACAATATTGAGATATATGGAGCAGATATTAAGAGTATTACTTCCGATAATATCTATGACAGGATAGATGTGTTATTTTCAGTATCTATGGATGATAGTGATGTTGACCTTAAAAGCGGTAAGGTTTTAAAGAATAATGAATCGACATTTGTTGAGTACTGGACATTTTTGCGGAGAAGGGGGACAAAAACACAGAACAGGGCCGGCCTGATGGAAGGGAGATGCCCCAACTGCGGAGGTGAAATCAAAATTGTTGAATCAGGACACTGCGAATACTGTAAGGCATTCGTATTCAGCGGCGAATATGACTGGATACTGACGGAAATTACGCAGGAGGAGGAGTATTCTTCCCCGTATGTCCAGAATAATGTAATCGGGCTCGAGGAGATGCTAAAAAAAGACCCCGCCTTTAACATAGCAGTTATTGAAGATAAAGTATCGTATCTGTTTTACAGATTATTTAAGACCAACTATTTTGGTGATATAAAATATATAAAAGAGGTCTCGCACCCGAATTTTTACAATAGCCTCACAGGTATTTTTAATCCCGTAAATGAATGGTATCAGTCATTAAGAGATGCAGCAGTTGGTGCAGTCGAGGTAAAGAGAATAAACGTAAATAATCAGGACGGATATGATAGGGTAGATGTGATGATTATGTGGTCAGCCGAATATTGTGAAAGGAACAGAAAGACAAAAGAGATTAGAAATATTCAGGGTAGTAGCATCAGGACGCAGACTTATACGCTTATTAGAAAATCAGATGTGCAGACCAAAACTAATTTTAATTTTAAGACAATTCCCTGCAGGAGTTGTGGTGCACCGATTGGGTCTAATGTAGAAGATAAATGTGAATATTGTGGAAATGTTGTTAATGACGGAAGCCGTGACTGGGTCTTATATTCGGTTGATATTTACAGACCTTATGCCTTTCAGACTCAGATGACCGGTGTGGTAAAGAGCGGTGATGTGAACAGAACGATGCTCGCTTCAATGATATCTGCAATGCTTTCGGATAAGGTGATTGATGATAAAGAGAGGGAGATGATTTACAGTGCCGCACAGAACAGGGGGATTGCAAAGAATGTCGTTGACCAGATGATAGAGTCGGCCAAAAGGGGCGAACTGCTCGCAAGTCCGTCCAACCTCGAAGAGGCACGCGGTATGCTCTCGTCTATGGCGAGGGTTGCACTCGCAGACGGGAAGATTTCACAGGATGAGTATAATCTTCTGCTAAACTTTGGTGCAAAGTATAATTACAAAAAGGCAGATATTGATGTTATTATCAATACACAGCGCAAACTCCTCTTTCAGGAGGCAAAAGAGTTTATAAGGAACACGAAGTATAAATAATGTCGTCATTGAGTTTGTGGATATTTTTTATTAATGTAAATAACTGATTTTTGAGGTGCAGGATATGAGAAGAATGATATTTATCTCAGTTTTTTTGATTGTTGTGTCTGCATATGCCGATAAGAATAATCCGATTTCGGATCTTCTGGGGAGGACTTATCATATCTCCGTAAAGGATGATTATCTCTTTGCCTCATCTACGGCGGGAATTACGGTTTACAGACTGATACAGAATACACCTGTGCAGATATCCTATCTCGTTGTAGAAAACAGCGGGGCATCTTCTCTGATAGAAAAGGATTATCTCTATCTCTTTGCGGGAAATACCGGGGTCTATAAGGTTGACATAAAAGACCCCCAGAAGCCGGTTCTTAACGAAAATGCGAGACTGTCTGGTTCTGCAATTAACGGTGATATTTATGAAAATAAATTATTCGTTTCACTGGGCTCCGGAGGATTTGCCCAGCTAAATAAGAAAGATCTGAAAGTGGTCAGGTACTTTGAGACACCGTCTTATTGTTCATTCGTGAAAGTTGTGGGAGATTCCCTCTTTGTCTCCACTGAGCAGGACGGTCTCTTTGTGTATAAGCTGAAAAATATGAAACCTTCGCAGAATATTCCTCTCTCTAGGAAGGTCCGGGATATATTGACTGATAAAAATCTGGTCTATCTTGCAAATGATACGAGCGGACTGGTGATACTGAAGAAAGAGGGTGAAAAATACAGTTTGTATAGCAGTTATGATACCCCGGATACCGCAAGGGGAGTGGCTCTTTATAAAGAGCATGTATTCGTTGCAGACGGGAATACAGGGGTTGTTCTTTTGAGCCACGAAGGGAATAAAAACCTTAAACACATAAAGAATTACAATACCGGATATTCTGCCAACAAGGTGATTGTTGCCGGTGACAATCTGATAATCAGCAATGATGCTATAGGGGTAATGGTTGTAAAGATTACAGACCTTCTCAAATAAGGTCATACAGGTTCGGAATAAGATATTTTTCTTGACAATCTTTGGCTATTTGGTTATTTTGCCAAATAGGTAAGGAGGCAGGATGAACAGGACTGAGAATCAGATATACGAGACAAGGGCAAGGATACTTAAGGCAATGGCACACCCGACCCGTCTGTTTATCATTGATAAACTTAAGGAGAAGGAACACTGTGTGTGTGAGCTTACGGAACTGATAGGGTCGGACGTCTCGACGGTCTCCAAACACCTCTCGGTTATGAAGAATGCAGGGATACTTACTACCCGAAAGGAGAAAAATACAATCTATTACAGTATCGTCTGTGATTGTGTGACACGGTATCTTGACTGCGTGGACGGGGTTATTGTAAAAAATGCAAGTATACACAACAGGATACTCAAAGCTGTAAGGTAAAGGAGGTTTTTATGAAGATTCAGATTCTGGGGACGGGTTGTCCAAAGTGCAGAAGGCTCGAGGAACTCGCCAGACAGGCGGCGGATAATCTGGGACTTTCATACGAGATAGAAAAAATAGACAGGATAAATGATATTCTTAAGATGGGTGTTATGATTACACCGGGACTTGCGATTGACAACAAGGTTCTGATCTCCGGAAGACTCCCTTCATTATCGGAAATAACATCCGCGATGACGACTTATCTCGCAAAGCAGGGATAACTTTATTAACTTTTCTGGAGGAAGTTTATGTCACAGGAGAATAAGGGCATTACTGCCAGACTATCTTTTCTGGACAGATATCTGACGCTCTGGATCTTGCTGGCAATGATAACCGGGGTTTTTACAGGATATCTCTATCCTTCAGTTGCCGTGCTTCTTGACAGGATGAGTATCGGGACGACTAATATTCCCATAGCCATTGGTCTTATTCTGATGATGTATCCGCCCCTTGCAAGGGTAAAGTATGAGGAACTGCCTAAAGTATTCGGGAATATCCGGATACTTGTTTTATCTCTGATTATGAACTGGATTATAGGTCCGCTTGTTATGTTTTCTCTTGCCATATTACTTCTTCCGGACCAGACAGGCTATATGGTGGGAATTATTCTTGTGGGACTCGCACGCTGCATTGCAATGGTGCTCGTCTGGAATCATCTTGCAGAGGGAGATTCGGAGTATGCTGCAGGGCTTGTGGCCTTTAATGCAATATTTCAGGTTCTGCTCTACTCGGTATATGGTTATATCTTCCTGACATTTTTATTGCCTGTGTTTGGTTTTCAGGGGACTGTTGTAGATGTTACTATCGGTGATATAGCGAAGACCGTATTTATTTATCTCGGGATACCTTTTCTATTGGGCATAATTACCCGGTATACCCTGATAAAAATAAGAGATAAAGAGTGGTATCACAGTAAATTCATACCAAAGATTTCCTTTGTCACGCTGGTGGCGCTTCTGTTTACTATTGTTGTAATGTTTTCACTAAAGGGCGAATATATTCTCAAAATTCCGCTTGATGTTTTAAGAGTTGCTATCCCTCTGACTCTTTACTTCGTGATTATGTTTCTTATTACTTTTTTTACTGCGAAGAAGGCGGGTGCACCTTATCCTCAGGTTACAACGGTATCTCTTACAGCGGCGAGCAATGATTTCGAGCTTGCAATTGCGGTTGCCATTGCAATATTCGGAATAACATCCAGAGAGGCATTTGCAACAGTAATTGGTCCTCTTGTAGAGGTGCCTGTGCTGCTTGCACTTGTAAAACTATCCTTGTTTTTCAGGGATAAATATTTCAGGGGGAAAGTAGTTTAAAATCTATGAGAATTGAGCTGATATATTCAGAGGAATGCAGCGGTTTTGAGGAGACAAAGAAGCTAATTGAAGAGGTTAAATCTGTATTCGGAATAAATGAACAGATAACAGTTGTAAAAACCAATGATATCAAGACGCTATCTGGTTCGCCGGCAGTACTTATAGACGGAGAGGATATTGAGCCTGCTTCCGGACGGAGAGTGAGTGGCAAACAGAGAATATACGAACAGGATAATCAGTTTCCGCCCCGTTATATGGTCGAGGCGGCATTTCTGAGGGCAGCTAAACCAAAGAAGATTCTCTTTATGTGTGTCCATAATTCCGCCCGTTCTATTCTGGCGGAAGGGATAGCCAGACACCTTGCCCCTTCTGATGTGGAAATCTTGTCTGCCGGTTCGAATCCGGGTGGTGTGAAGAGCGAAGTCTTAAAGGTTTTATCAGAAATCGGGATAAATACTGCTGGTCTGTATTCGAAATCTGTTCAGGATATAGACTCAAAGGGTATCGATGCCGTTATCACTCTGTGTGCAGAAGAGGTCTGTCCGGTCTTTTTGGGGAAGGCAATAAGGCTTCACTGGGGACTTTCAGACCCATCGTCCGAGGTCGATGCAGGAAAGAGGCTCGATGCCTTCAGAAAGACGCGGGATGAACTGATAAAGAGGATATCCCTGATATTCAGGAGGGATGAGGTTTGAGTAACAGAAAGATATTTCTGATTTTTCTTATGGTCTTTTTATTCTTCTGGTTTCTGCCTGTTGAAAGTCTGCGTTTTCAGAATGCCGTAATCGAGGCCTTTGCGCTTACAAAGTGGTATGCAAGGGAACATGTGATTTTGTGCCTGATACCGGCATTTTTTATCGCGGGGGCGATCTCCGTCTTTGTCTCACAGAATTCGGTTATGAGGTATCTCGGTGCAAAGGCAAACAGGGTACTTGCATACGGAGTTGCCTCTGTCTCCGGCTCTATTCTTGCTGTATGCTCGTGTACGGTTCTGCCGCTCTTTGCAGGGATATACAAGAGGGGTGCAGGACTGGGACCGGCTATAGCATTTCTGTATTCGGGACCCGCAATTAATGTCCTCGCAATAATTCTGACTGCAAGAGTTCTGGGGTTCGAACTTGGACTTGCAAGGGCCTTGGGCTCTGTCCTCTTTTCGGTAATCATAGGCATTATTATGGCGCTGCTTTTCAGAAAGGAGGATACAGAGAGGCTTTCAGATATCGAGAATTTTCAGGGTGAAGAGTCGAAGAGGAGTCTTATTACAGATGTTGTCTTTTTTGCTGTAATCATTGGGCTGCTGGTATTTATGAACTGGGGTAAAGATGAGGAGAACACCTTCTACAATCTCATTTATTCGGTGAAATGGTATATCAGTGCCTTCCTTTTCGTCGTTCTGGGTGTAATTATTATAAGGTGGTTTTCAGGAGATGAACTTAAGAGCTGGGCGGAATCTTCCTTCGAATATGCAAAAATAATCTTTCCGCTTCTCTTTGCAGGGGTCTTTGCCGCAGGCTTTTTGCTTGGAAGGCCGGGAAACGAGGGAGTCATTCCGTCGGAGTATGTAAAATTTCTCGTAGGAGGGAATTCTGTATTTGCCAATCTCTTTGCATCTGTTGTCGGGGCATTTATGTATTTTGCTACACTGACCGAGGTACCTATTGTTCAGGGGCTTCTTGGCTCGGGAATGGGGAAGGGGCCTGCTCTTGCACTCCTCCTCTCCGGACCGGCCCTCTCTTTACCCAATATGCTCGTTATTAATAGTGTGCTCGGTCCGAAAAAGACAACCGCCTATGTACTGCTTGTAATCCTTTTCTCAACAATAACCGGGCTGATTTATGGTTTATGGTTTTCATAACGGATATTTTTAATCATTTTCAGCTTTTTGGATAAGCAGGATATGTTTTTGATTCAGACCGGATTAAAATATTTGATTTTTTTACATTGTTATTATATTAGAAATTAGCAGGAGGTATAAGGTGGGTTCTCAGGACAAGTTAGGTGAACTCCTTGTAAGAGAAAAATTAATATCTCTGGACCAGCTGAAAAAGGCAAAGGATTCCCAGTCCAAAAGCGGTGAGAGACTGGGCTCCATTCTGGTCAAGGAGGGCTTCATAAAGGAACAGGAATATACCAATTTCCTTAGCAAGTTGTACAGGACGCCCGCAGTTGAGCTCTCCGAAATGGAACTGGACCCGCAGATAGCCAAACTTATACCGAGAGAGGTCTGTGATAAACATTGCATTATACCGATAAACAGGGCAGGCAATTCGATAATAGTTGCAATGTCTGACCCGTCCAATGTCTATGCCATCGATGATATCAAGTTTCTGACAGGGTATAATGTAGAACCGGTCATTGCCTCGGATGTTGCCATAAAGGATGCCATTAATAAGGTTTTCGGAACAATTGAAAAGCAGAAGCAGGAGGGTGAGCTCAGTTCCGCAATGGAGGCCCTGATATCCGAGGTCGGAGGAGAAGAGGAAGAGGAGATGGAGACAATCGACCTCGAGAAGGCCTCTTCGTCAAAACCTATAATAAGACTGGTCAACCAGATTCTTATAGATGCCATCGACAGAAAGGCGAGCGATATTCATGTCGAGTGCTATGAGAAGGAGTTCAGGGTGAGATTCAGGGTCGACGGTGACCTCGTGGAAGTGGTCAAGCCACCGATGAAGGTAAAGATGGGTCTTATCTCAAGGCTCAAGATTATGGCCAATCTGGATATCGCCGAACACCGTATTCCGCAGGACGGACGAATAAAGATAAAGATCAAGGACGGCAGGGAGATGGATTTCAGAGTCTCGGTACTCCCCTGTGTCTTCGGTGAAAAGGTCGTAATGAGACTACTCGACAAGTCCAATCTTCAGCTGGATATGACAAAACTCGGATTCGAGGAATTCCAGCTGAAGCAGTTTAAGGAGGCCATCTATCAGCCTTACGGGATGGTGCTGGTCACAGGCCCTACCGGTTCCGGCAAGACCACAACGCTCTATTCGGCACTTGCAGAACTGAACAAGACTACAGTGAATATTATGACCGCAGAGGACCCGGTTGAGTATAATATCGAAGGACTCAATCAGATTCAGATGCACGAGGAGATCGGTCTGACATTTGCATCGGCACTGAGGTCATTTCTGCGTCAGGACCCGAATGTAATTCTTGTGGGAGAGATAAGAGACCTTGAGACGGCTGAGATTGCTATTAAGGCGGCTCTCACAGGTCAGCTGGTCGTCTCCACATTACATACTAACGATGCCCCTTCCTCGATTACCCGTCTGATTAATATGGGTATTGAACCTTTCCTCGTGGCATCCTCCCTGAACCTGATTCAGGCACAACGTCTTGTGAGGACAATCTGCAAAAACTGTAAGGAGCCGACTACCGTCGATAAAAAATATATGATCGAACTCGGGCTTACCGAAGAGGAGGCTGAGGCAGCGACTCCTATGAAGGGTAAGGGGTGTGACAAATGCAGGGGTTCCGGCTATAAGGGCAGAATGGGTATATATGAGATTCTTCCGATTACGGAGGATATCCGCAACGCAATCATTGCCGGTATGTCTGACATAGAAATCAAGCATATCGCAATGAAGAAGGGTATGAAGACACTCAGACAGAGTGCACTCTTAAAAATGGCCCGCGGTATCACTACCGTTGAAGAGGTAGTAGCCGTTACACTGGCAGATGAATAATTTATGAGGTAATATGGCAAAACCACTTGGTGAATTACTTGTCAGAGAGAAGCTGATATCCATAAACCAGCTTCAGAGAGCGCTGGAGGAGCAGAAGAAGTCAGGCGGGAGACTTGTGGATAACCTTGTCAAACTCGGATTTGCCAAGGATGACCAGCTTGCCAATTTTCTCTCGAATCAGTACGGGCTGCCGGTTGTCAATCTGGACGACTATCAGATCGACGCAGAACTGGTCAAGACAGTCCCGAAGGAGATGTGCCTCAAACATACCCTGATTCCCGTCAACCGGGCAGGAAATTCACTCGTCGTTGCAGTTGCCGACCCTTCGAATATCTTTGTGGTGGATGATGTGAAGTTTCTGACCGGATATAATGTCGAGAGGGTGCTTGCGTCATACAATCAGATAAAGGCCGCTATCGATAAGTATTACGGCTCCGAGCAGAAGCCCCAGACTCAGGAGGGTATGGCCGCCTCAATCTCCGATACACTGGATGTGCTCGAGGTTGTGACGGAGGATGCCCACGATATCAATGTCTCTGACCTTGAGAAGAGTGCATCCGATGCACCGATAGTAAAGTTCGTCAACGCAATTATAACCGATGCCATCAATAAGGGTGCTAGCGATATTCATATTGAGCCTTATGAAAGGTTTATGAGAATCAGATACCGTATAGACGGCGTCCTTTATGAGGTCTCACGTCCGCCGCTCGCAATCAAGGAGGCAATCTCCTCACGTATCAAGATTATGGCAAGAATGAATATTTCCGAGCGGAGACTACCTCAGGACGGCAGAATCAGAATGGTCTTCCCGGGAGATGACGAACCTATAGATTTCAGAGTCTCGACACTCCCGTCTATTTTTGGTGAGAGAATAGTGCTCAGAATTCTCAGGAAGGCCGGATTACAGCAGGATATGACAAAACTCGGCTTCGAACCGAAACAGCTCGAGGATTATAAGTGGGCTATATCGCAGCCGTACGGAATGGTGCTGGTCACAGGTCCTACAGGTTCGGGAAAGACTACCACTCTTTATTCGGCTCTTATGGAACTCAATACAGATGATGTAAATCTTTCTACAGTTGAAGAGCCCGTTGAATATAATATCAGAGGTATGAATCAGGTTCAGGTCCGTTCGGAGGTGGGACTGACGTTTGCCGCTGCACTGAGGTCATTTCTGAGACAGGACCCTGACGTGATAATGGTCGGCGAGATAAGAGACCTCGAGACCGCAGAGATAGCGATTAAATCGGCGCTCACCGGTCACCTCGTTCTGTCAACTCTTCACACCAACGATGCACCTTCTACTGTAACAAGGCTTCTGAATATGGGCGTCGAGCCGTTTCTGGTTGCATCAGCCGTTCTGGTCATTGTCTCTCAGCGACTTGTGAGAAAGATATGTCCGAATTGTAAGGAAGAGGTAAGTGTATCTCCAGAAATCCTCGAAGGACTCGGAGTACCCAAGGAGCAGATTCCTACCTTCAAGGTGTACAAAGGTAAAGGCTGTGAAAACTGCAATAATATCGGTTACAAGGGCAGAATCGGTATCTATGAGAATCTGCGGTTCAACAGGGAGATAAGAGAGGCGATTCTGCGGGGCGATTCAACGGCCGAGATCAGAAGGATAGCCATCAAAAACGGTATGGTTACCCTTAGGGATGCCGCCCTGAAGAAACTCGGGGATGGTGTCACGACCATTGATGAGGTTATCAGGACGACAGCAGTAATCAGATAATCAAGAGAGGAGAAATATGCCAAATCTACATCAGCTACTAAAGGCCCTGATTGAGAAGGGGGCTTCGGATATGCACATTACAACGGGTTCCCCGCCTCAGCTCAGGATAGACGGAAAGCTTGTACCGCTCAAACTCCCGCCTCTTACTCCGTCCGAGACGAAGGAGCTCTGCTATTCGGTTCTTACGGATGCCCAGAAGAGGAGATTCGAGGAGGAGAACGAACTCGACCTCTCGTTTGGTATAAAGGGACTTTCCAGATTCAGGGCGAATATCTTTATGCAGAGAGGTGCGGTATCCGGTGCATTCAGAGTCATTCCGTTTAAGATTATGACATTTCAGGAACTGGGACTCCCGCCGGTCGTTGTAGACCTCACAAGAAAACCGAGAGGGCTTATCCTTGTTACAGGTCCTACCGGTTCGGGAAAGACAACTACCCTTGCGTCGGTGATAGACAGGATAAATACCGAAAGGCACGAGCATATTGTTACTATTGAAGACCCTATAGAGTATCTGCATCCGCACAAAAACTGTATAGTTAATCAGAGAGAAGTAGGTTCGGATACGGCATCTTTTAAGAAGGCTCTTAAATATATTCTCAGACAGGACCCCGATGTTGTGCTCATCGGTGAGATGAGAGACCTTGAGACCATTGAGGCGGCTCTCACGATTGCGGAAACAGGCCACCTTGCATTTGCGACCCTTCATACGAACTCATGTGTCCAGACGATCAACCGAATCATCGATGTCTTTCCTCCCTATCAGCAGCCGCAGGTCAGGGCACAGCTCTCCTTTGTTCTGGAAGGCGTATTATCGCAGCAGCTGCTTCCCAAAATAGGAGGAGGCAGGGTGCTTGCTCTCGAGATTATGATTCCGAATGCCGCCATCAGAAACCTGATAAGAGAGGATAAAGTCCATCAGATCTATTCACTTATGCAGGTCGGTCAGACCAAGTATGGTATGCAGACTATGAATCAGTCGCTTGCCATGCTCTATCTTAAGAAACAGATTACACTTGAAGAGGCGGTAGGCAGGTCATCCGACCCCGAGGAACTGAGAAATATAATTTCCAAGGGAACCGTGAGTCAATGATGATAAAGGAGGGTATATAAATGCCGGTATTTATTTGGGAAGGTACAACAAAGACTGGTGAAAAGAAGAGTGGTCAGACTGAAGGACTGAACGAAGAATTTGTAATTGCACTGCTGAAAAAGCAGGAGATTCAGGTAACATCGATAAAGAGGAAGGCACAGGTCAAACTGGATTTGTCGGGACTTTCTTTCGGTACCGGAGTGGGTACTAAGGACCTCGTGGTCTTTACAAGACAGTTCGCAACGATGATCAATGCAGGACTTCCGCTGGTCACCTGTCTGGACATTCTCGGTAATCAGTCGGATAATCCGGCCTTGAAGAAGATACTTCTTCAGGTCAAGAGTGATGTCGAGGGAGGCTCTACGTTTGCAGACGCCTTAAGAAAACACCCCAAAGTCTTCGATGACCTCTTTGTAAACCTTGTTGCGGCAGGAGAGATAGGCGGTATTCTTGACACCATTATGAACAGACTTGCAGCATACATTGAAAAGAACGATAAAATAGTTAAGAAAGTCAAGGGTGCTATGACCTATCCGCTGGTCGTTCTGGGTGTTGCTATAGTCCTTGTTATAGGAATGCTCTGGAAGGTCATTCCGATGTTCGAAAAGATGTTCAAGGATTTCGGTGGTGAGCTTCCGGCACCGACGCAGTTCGTTATTGACCTCTCGAATGCGTTTATGAATCATGCATTTCTGATAGTGGGTTCACTGGTCGCATTCGTGGTTGGTTTTATTATGTTTTACAAGAGTAAACCCGGCAAGGAGATATTTGACAGGGTTCTGATTCAGTCTCCTGTATTCGGAGATATCATAAGAAAATCCGCGGTCGCAAAATTTACCAGAACGATGAGTACAATGATATCCTCCGGTGTTCCGATACTGGACGGACTGAATATTGTCGCCAGAGCAGCAGGTAATGTTGTGGTCGAGAAGGCGATAATGTATACGCGGGACAAGATAAGTGAAGGTAAGAACATCGCTGAGCCTATGATGGAGACCAAGGTCTTTCCTCCTATGGTGGTTCAGATGATTGCAGTCGGTGAGGCGACGGGTGCTATGGATACGATGATGTCGAAGATTGCCGACTTCTATGAGGATGAAGTGGATACGGCTGTCGAAACAATGACATCACTTCTCGAACCTATAATAATGATTTTCCTTGCCATTGTCGCCGGTGGTCTCGTGGTCTCGATGTATCTGCCGATATTCAGTGTTGCAGGTGCAATCAAGTAAAGAAATTTCCATCTGATAATGCAAACATCATATACCGAGAATTTCAGAAAGAGACTGATATGGGTGATGCTTTTCAGAATTGCAGTTGTTTCGCTGCTTCTGATAGCAACACTGATGAGACATATCAGGGAGTTTGAGTTTGTAGTAAGACTTGATTCATCCTTTATATTACTCATTGTAATAGCTGCATATCTTGCTTCGCTTGTCTATCTCTATCTGCTGAGGCAGGTGAGCTGGTACAGGGTATCGGCAATTGCCCAGATTGTCGGGGATATACTGTTCTCATCCGCACTTTGTTATTTTACGGGGAAGGACGGCTCGATATTCACGATATTCTTTGCCTTTACCATAATAATAGCCTCAATCCTCTTTTCGAGGGCGGGGGCATACATTACAGCGGCGGTATCTGCCGTAATAATTGTGGTATTTGCCATCGACAGGCAGTTTCTGTTCCTGCCCTATATCTCCGGTATGGTTATTGACAATGTAAGACCATCTGTTGATCAGGTTATTTATTCGGTATTCATTCATGTCCTCGCATATTTTGTAATTGCCCAGCTAAGTTCTTTTCTCTCCGTTGAGCTGAGGGCTGCAAGTGAAAGATATTATGAGCAGAAAAGAGATTTCGATATCCTGTCGGAGCAGTACAAGACCATAGTCGAAAATCTTTCCGATGGTGTATTGCTTTTCAGAAACGGCAGGCTTATATATGCAAATGATGTTGCCAAAAACATTTTCGAAACAGACAGCAGTAAAATGAATGCGCCTGATAAGTCTTCGGAGATCAGGGAAATTCTCTCAAGACTCAGTCTTTCTTCGGGAGGAGAGATTTCATCGTTTTCAGGCGGCAGCAATAAGATTGTCACCGTCAGGCACAAGAGAAGAACCTATGAAAACGGTGATGCTGATGATATTTATATAGTGTCCGACCTTACAGAGAGCAGAAGGATGCAGGAAGAGATCGTGCGGTCCGAGAAGCTTGCCTCTATCGGTAAGGTTGCAACAGGTTTTGCACACGAGATAAGAAATCCGCTCTCGTCTATACTCGGTTCGATTGAACTGGTAAAAAGGACTACAAAATTCGATGAAGAAAACGATATGCTTATGAATATCATAGTAAAGGAACTTTTAAGGGTCAATGAGCTTATAGAACGTTTCCTGATGTTTGCAAGACCCGCACCCCCTAAGTTTACGTCTGTAAATATAGGACAGCTTGTGTCGGAAGTCGTTGAGATGATCAGGTTCGACAGGGATTTTAAGGAGAATATCAGAATAGCGGTTCGGGATGAATTAAAGAGAGATATAATGGCAGACCCGTCGATGATGAAACAGGTCTTCTGGAATCTGATAAAGAATTCCGTTCAGGCAATAAGGGGAAGCGGGGAAATTATTATAACAATACGATACCTGAAAGACCAGGATTCTGCAGAGATAGAGGTTAGGGATACAGGTGCCGGAATCCCTCAGACTGAGATCAATAAGATCTTTGACCCCTTCTACTCCACGAAAGAGAAGAATATCGGTATAGGACTCTCGATAATTCACACTATTATCAGAGAACACAAAGGGAGAATAGATCTTGAATCAGTAGTGGGAGAGGGTACGGCGTTCAGGGTCATTATTCCGGTCAGACAGAGCGAGGAATAGTTATGCCGGATATTCTGATTGTAGAAGATGAAGAGAGTCTCAGAAATGTTCTCCAGATCAATTTCAACAGGGAGGGTTATACCTCAGATGCGGCTGAAAGCTTTCAGCAGGCAAAGGAACTGATGGATAAGAACAGATATGATGTAATTCTGACGGATTACAGACTGAAGGGTTCGTCGGGTTTCGATGTGTTACGTTATCAGCAGGAGAAGATGCCGTTTGCCCAGACGATTCTTATGACGGCTTACGCTACTGTGGAGAATGCAATCGACGCTTTGAAACTCGGTGCATATCACTATCTGATAAAGCCACTCAAAATGGAAGAGCTCAATGCAATAGTTAAAAAGGCGATCGAAAAGGCAAGAATTCTCAATGATAATTTTCTGCTGAGGCAGAAGATCAGGAATCAGTATTCTGTAGATAATCTGATCGGCAAATCACCGAAAATGCTGAAGGTTTTTGATATTATAAAAAGGATTGCGGATACAAGGACTACGGTCCTGCTGACCGGTCAGAGCGGAACCGGCAAGGAGGTTATTGCACGTGCCATTCACAATCTCTCCTCAAGAAGGGAAGGAAGATTTGTGGTTGTCAATTGCGGGGCACTCCCTGAATCGCTCTTCGAATCCGAACTCTTCGGACATGTCAGGGGCGCATTTACAGGGGCTGTCTCTGACAAGCAGGGCCTTGTTGAGGCAGCCGATAAGGGTACATTGTTTCTGGATGAAATAACCGAGATGCCTCTAAGTCTTCAGGTGAAACTTTTAGGACTTTTGCAGAATTCGAGGGCAAGGCGGGTAGGCGGGACAGAGGAATACGAAGTAGATATCAGGGTAATAGTTGCGACGAACAAAGATATTGAGGAAGAGGTGAAAAGCGGCCGTTTCAGGGAAGACCTGTATTACAGAATAAATGTAATCAAGATTGATATTCCTCCGCTTAAAGAGAGGAAGGAGGATATACCTTTGTTGCTGGATAATTTTATAAGGATATATTCGGCAGAGCAGAATAAGGCTATAAAAGGCATAAGCCCGGAAGCACTCCGGCTGATAATGAATTATGATTTCCCCGGCAATGTCAGACAGCTTGAAAATATTATTGAACGCGCCGTGACTCTTACCAGAGAGGGAATAATAGATACTGATGTTCTGCCCGATGTTATTAAGGGGAAGACCAGCGAGCCCGTAAAGAACATTTATCAGTACGGAGGAATCGACCTTGATGCAAAATTGCAGGAGATAGAGAAAGAGGCAATACTCGACGCACTGAGAGAGGCGAACGGCAAGAAGATTCATGCGGCAAAACTTCTGGGTCTTACATTCAGGTCGTTCAGGTACCGACTTGCAAAATACGGAATTGCTGCTGAAGACGAGGGGGAAGAAGAGAAAGAGTAATATATGCATGACGCCATATCTTCAAATCCCACGCTGTTCTTTATTGTAAAAGTATTTGTTTTCATTTTCGGAACATTTATAGGGTCTTTTCTTAATGTCTGTATATTCAGAATACCTTACAGAAAATCTGTCTTATACCCGGGTTCAAGATGCTTTCTGTGTCTCTCTCCTATAAAATGGTATCATAATCTCCCTGTTCTGGGATACCTGATTTTAGGCGGGAAGTGCCATTACTGCAATCAGAGTTTTTCGGCAAGATATGCTGTCATAGAATTAATAATGGGACTGATATCCCTGTCCCTCTTTGTCAGAACACCGGATTTTTACAGTTATCTTGTCCTGATGTATTTTATGGGGGCTGTGGTAGTTCTCAGTTTCATAGATATAGACCACTGGCTCCTCCCTGACAGGATAACATTACCGTCCGTTTTGCTTGGTGTGATATTCTCGGTATTTGTATTTGTTTTACCGTCAGGAAATTATATAGATATCAAATCATCTCTGGCCGGGGCATTTATAGGTTTCTCGGTCTTGTTTTCTCTCGGATTCATTGCGACAAAAATTATAGGAAAGGAAGCACTGGGCGGAGGCGACATAAAATTTATGGCAATGATAGGTGCTTTTCTGGGATGGAAGGCATTTATCCCGGTTCTCCTGATGGCAGCACTGCAGGGCGCTATCTTCGGAATATTTCAGATAATATACAGTAAATTCAGGAAGAAACGCCTGACTCTGAACAATAACGGTATTTATTCGGTTTTCAAGGATAAGTCTGATATGTTTACACCCACGAGCCACCATATCCCCTTTGGTCCTTTTCTCGGTCTGGCTGCATATCAGTACATAATCTGGGGAAACAGCCTGATTCATACTATTTTCGGATTACATTTTCTATAAAGTGCCGGATAATGTAGAAGAGATGGTCTCTTCTGGCACTCAGTCCTTTTTTTTGTTGATAAATGGGAGATAGGCAGTTATAAGTAATTTCAACTTTATCGGTCTGGTAATTTGTCTGACTGTTTTGATTTAAGATGAATCTTCTTCATTATAAAACATACGAATTAACATTATACGATATTTGCAGGGAGGATTGAGATGAAACAATGCTTTTCTTTTTTACCTGTCATTCTGATTCTTTCTTTCTGGGGTTGTATAGAGGAGAAACCGGATTTTAAGCCACCTTCAATGACGCGACCTTACGTCGATCTTACATATATTAAGGACGGGCACGGAAGGTATCTGAACTTTACCGGAGTTAATCTCGGAGGTAGTACGAAGGTCCCTCTTAGGAAGGAAGACGGTTCCTTTACTTATATCGGAAGGCCTTTTGCACTCGAAGATGCGGACAAATATTTTCAGATGATCAAGGATGCAGGGTTCAATACAATCAGGTTACTCTTTATATGGGAGGCGGTTGAACCAAACGAGAAGGGCGTATATGATGAAGAGTTTCTCGATTATTTTGATAAAATAATCGGCAAGGCGGAGCAGCACGGTATTTATGTCCTGATAAATATGCACGAGAATCTCTTCTCGAGACACCTCTTTGTCAAATACAACGAGACCCCGATATTCGGAAAGAAGGGAGAGCTGATGGGGATGATTGGCTCACTCTTTCCGAGGGATTTTTCGAAGGCAACAAAACCCTGTGAGATGAATCCGTTCTCGGATGTGGTCGCAGGAGACGGCGCACCGCTCTGGGCGGTTAAGGCAGCACTCCCCGAGAAGGCACCTTATATCGGAGGCAAGAGCTGGGGAACTTTTAAGTCCTTAAAATTCATTCCGGATGTTGCCGGAGATCTGGCAGGACTCCTTGGAGACAGCGGGACGGGCGGATTATCTGATGAGGAGATTACAAAGATATTAAACTCGATTGCATATTCCAATCAGTGTGGTTTTACACCTCAGACAGTTAAAGAGAGCTCTGATTTTCTCCCGTGGACTATGTGGGGTCTGAATATGGTTCTCTCCCTTGATGCCCAGAGAGGTTATGCCGCACTCTTTGCAGGTGATAAGGTCTTCCCGAAGATGAAGGTGCTCTATAACGGAGAGGAATACAATATAAAGGATTATCTGCAGGATTCGCTTGTGAATGTATGGAAAAAGATTGCAGAAAAAGGAAGAAATCATAAGAATATAATAGGTTATGACCTTCTCAACGAGCCGCCGGGGGCTTTTATTGTGCTCTCGGCTCTCGCAGCCTACGTTCAGCTCGGTCTCGATAATGGCCTTACAAAGTTTCTTGTGGACCTGATTGGTGAGGTCAAGGCTACACAAATCAAAAATATCATAACAAAACTCAAGATCATTCCGGATCTTCCGGAACTGCCTGATTACTGTGCAAAGCCGTCTGAGGACCAGAAGGAGGAATGCAGTAACATAAAATCCGAACGGGAGAAGGTGATTGCTGAGTGGGGACTATCGGATATGGATATGATGACGGCAATCTCTATGAATGTCGGATTCGGGAGGACCTATCTGCAGCCGCTCTATGAGAGGATTGGCAAGGGGATTCTGGAGATTGACCCGGATGCAATCATCTGGATTGAGGAATCGGTCTCTATTGATACTGTTCTTGGTTCTGGAGGAATAGGCGGACAGTGGGTTCAGGAGATGCTAAGGCCCGAAGGTCTGAAACAGGTTGTCTTTACCCCTCACTGGTACCCCGATATCTATCCGTTTCCGGGAATAAATGTCAATCCGCGTGACCTCAAGTTATCTGAGGTGAGATACAAGGATTATACACCCGAACTGAAGAAGAAGCTCGAGATATCCAGCAGGGCTCTTGATAATATCCCCGTTGTATTCGGCGAATTCGGGACATATTTCAACTTTGGCGGGATCGAGGCATCGAAGGAGTCAGAATACAGAATATCGACCGAGATTCTCGACAACTATTATGAGGCCTTTGAAAATCTCTTTCTCCCGAAGATTCAGTGGTGTTTTACAACCGATAATGATTATCGCTACGGGGACAAGTGGAATAAGGAGGACTTCTCTGTGCTTGACCCCGAACAGAAACTCAGAGGTTATTCGGCATTCTCAAGACCTACAGCGATTGCGATAAGCGGTAAGCCGCTCGAGACTCACTTTTATTCGAGTTATCACTACTTTGACCCTGACAAGGGCGTTCCAAATATGCTTCACGAATATCTTTTGAGATTTAAGTCTAAGGAGACAGATGCACCTACAGAGATATTTGTCCCGCTCGAACAGTACAAACTCTGTAAAGATGCCATCTGCTATGCACATAGTGAAGAGTGTAAACCCTGCGAGGAGGGTAAGGAGAAGTTCAGATATGAATTCTATGTATGGATATCGGACGGAAGTATCTACTATTTAAGGGCGGAGAATAAGATCTATTACTATCCTTTCAGAGATGAGCCCGAGTGGATTCACTACTTGATAATAAGACCACCTGTTAAAGGGTTTGACCCTGCAGGTTATAAGTATCATATTATCGTTGATGAAAACGGATATAAAGTAATCGCAAGATAAGGAGTGAAGAGATGAAAAGAATTCTTTTAATAAGCTTGCTGTTTACTGTCTCAGTATCATTGAATGCCGAGCAGATTTCACGTTCTCTGATTCTGGATCTGAATCTGGACAATTTCTTTTACTATAAGAACGATTCTGATTTTGACAATTCGAAACGTCTCTATCAGCCGCAGGGGAACTCGGAAGGATTACTCGGGACTTATCTGAATTCACAGCTGACGTTCAATATTACAAGTGATGTCTATATCTTCTATGAGGCTGAACTCGGCGCAAATATCTGGAGCAAGAACAATCCCGACATTATCGACCCGGTATCGGAGGATATATTCGTTCTGAAGCACAGACAGATTTACGGAAGCGCTGAATTTTTCGGGAATCAGGCAAGAATCAGGTCGGGGTATATGCGGATTATCGACCCAACGGGTCTTTTTATAAATCACTGGATAGGGGCATTTCAGCTCGGATTTGATATAAGTAACATAAAAAACTATCTGATACTTGCACAGCTGCCCGATTTCAATTATGAAGGTCTGACCTCCCGGACGAACAATTTCGCAAATGACAGATGGCTCTTTGCCCTCTCTTCAAGTCTCGGTCTGACAGGTAAAGATATACTGACCATTGGCTGGTATTCATACTACGATGATTCTATAATAAGACGTTCGAATCTTATCCATTCGCCTCTTTTGTCATATCTCTATTACAATGAATCCCTTAAGATAATTTTCGATGCAATCATCCAGTTTGGTGTGATGCAGAATGCCGCAATCGAAGGGAAAGATGTGGAGGAGTTATCATACGGACTGAACCTCAACATATCGGACCGCATTGCGGGATTCAATCTTGTACTGAACGGGTTATATCTCTCGGCAGATGACAAATATATAAATAATACATACAACGGCGGCTTTTACTATTCGGGGAAGAACAGGAGCAGCACGGTTCTTCTCTCCGAGGATGAGTTCAGGGACCAGTACAATAACATTGATGAAAGAATATCTGTTTCGGATGGCCCTTTTTATGTTATGAGGGCGGGACTGTTTTTGCTGGATGTCAAGGCTGAATATACTGATTGGGGTGTTCTTGTTCCGGCGCTGGTTGCAGGTGCGGCATTCGTTACGAATAGCAATAATGCAAATGAGAATTCCTTTGCTGGTGTTGAAACGGATCTTATTCTCAAGGTAGATATATCAAGAGGATGGGATATCACTGGTGTAATGGGGATGTTATTGCCCGGAAAGGCGGCATCTGCCTATGTGAATATGTATGATATTGACCGCACCGATACACAGTACGTCGGACAGATACACATAAATTACAGATATTAAGATTTTTTCTGACAAATGCTGATTTGATTTTTTATATTTGGTTTTTTGACTCTCTTTTGAGAAAGGAGTTTTTATGGAAGTGATTCATCTTAGTCTTCTGGACTGGGTAATTATTATTCTCTACTTTGGTTTTGTGATAGGTCTCGGGTGGTATCTGAAGAAGTTTGCGGACACCAAGGAGGACTTCTTTCTGGCAGGGCGAAGGAATTCGATATGGGTATGCTCGATAGCATTTGTCTCTGCAAATCTGGGGGCACTCGAGATTCTGGGATGGACAGGCGGAACAGTTAAATACGGGATGTTTGTCTCTCATTTCTACTGGATTGGTGCAATTCCTGCAATGATATTTCTTGGTCTTTATATGATGCCGTTTTACTACTCTTCAAGAATACACTCTATTCCGGGATATCTCCTTCTGAGATTTGATGAAAAGACGAGATTGCTGAATGCCGTCTCGTTTGCGGTTATGACCGTTCTGATGTCCGGTATAAATCTGTATCTTATGGCACTGGTATTCCATACAATACTCGGCTGGAACTGGGATCTATGTATGTGGGTCTCGGCAGCCGCCGTCGCTTCCTATATTGCACTCGGAGGATTGCTTTCTGCGATTTTGACTGAGACATTGCAGTTCTTTCTGATCTGGTTCGGACTCTTTCTTGTCTCGATTCTCGGAATTATCGATGTGGGAGGCTTCGGTGGTCTCTTTGAAGGGCTTCCGGAGAGAATGACCTCACTCTGGGCAACGGCCGGAAATCCGGGTAATAACCCGATGGGAGTGACCTGGTACGGAATTGCGATAGGTCTTGGGTTTGTTCTCTCTTTTGGTTACTGGACCACAGACTTTCTGATTGTCCAGAGGGCATTTACGGCCAAGAATCTTCAGACAGCGCGTCTTACACCTATAGTTGCATCATTCTTTAAAATGGCGCTCCCTTTCATTGTGGTCGTTGCAGGTCTTGTGGCATACAAGCTCACGGCAGCAGGGAATCTCGCTCTTGAAAGGGATGCTGCAGGGAATATCACTAATGCCGATTCGGCATTGCCGCTTCTGATTGCGAGATATTATCCGTCGGGGCTGGTTGGTCTCGGGATAACGGCACTGCTTGCCGGTTTTATGGCAGGGCAGGCAGGGAATACCTCCGCATTCAATACAGTCTTTACATACGATATCTACAAGGCAGCAATAAAGAAGGATGCAACTGACAGTCATCTGGTATTCGTAGGAAGACTCATTACTATTGTAGGGATTCTGCTGAGTGTCGTAACCGCATATGTAGCCAAGTCTTTCCCGACGATTATGGATTATATTCAGGCAATATTCAGCTGGGTAAATGCACCGCTATTTGCAACTATGCTGCTCGGTATGTTCTGGAAGAGGACAACTTCGGCGGGTGCATTCTGGGGACTCATAGCGGGTATGCTCGCCTCATTTTCGCTCTTTCTGGCATTCAAGTTCAAGTGGTTCTCCTGTGAATGGTATTATTACCTTACATTTATGCCTTCCTCAAAGGCTTTGTGCCCTCAGGTTCCCTCTGATATGACCCTGAATCTCTGGCAGGCGGCCTGGGCGTGGATTGTCTGCTTTATTCTGACGATTGTAATTTCACTCTTCACAAAACCAAAGAGTGATGAGGAACTTCAGGGGCTGGTAAAAGGTCTGACTCCTGACCCCGATCTGGAGAAAGTGCCGCTCTACAAGAGACCACTTACATGGGCTGTTGTATCACTGGCTGTTCTTATTTTCCTTAACATTTATTTCTGGTGAGGTGATTTATGGAAAATACAAAACAGATGATTCCGGTCTGGTTCTGGGTAGGAATTATGATGCTTATTTACGGTATTCTGGTAACAGGAGCCGGTATTTACTACCTTATAAATCCACCCCAAAGCTATGCGGCTAAATGGACGAATCCCAACCTGTGGTGGGGTATTATTATGCTGGTTGTGGGGGTTATCTTTATGTTTTTGGGCAGAATTAAAAAAGAATCTAATTAGGTTGACTCTGATTTTTTAGTGTGCTTATCTTTTTTCGCCTATTTCAAAGGAGGTATCAATGATAATAGGAGTACCGAAGGAAATTAAGGTAAAGGAATTCAGAGTGGGAATGGTGCCTGCGGGTGTAAAGCAGTTTGTAGAGGCAGGACACAAGGTATTTGTTCAGAAAGGTGCCGGAGAGGGAAGCGGTATATCCGATGAGCAGTATGTCGCAGCCGGTGCAAAGATCCTTGATACGGCAAAGGAAGTCTGGGAGAAGGCAGAGATGATTGTTAAGGTCAAGGAACCTCAGGAGAGTGAATACAAATTCTTCAGGGAAGGTCTTTTGATTTATACCTATTTTCACCTTGCTGCCGAACCGACACTTACGAAGGCATTGCTTAAATCAAAGGTGATAGCAGTTGCTTATGAGACAATAGAGCTTGAAGACCACAGTCTGCCTCTTTTGAGACCAATGAGTGAGATAGCCGGCAGAATGTCTATTCAGGTCGGTGCATTGTCACTCCAGAAAGAGCACGAAGGTAAGGGAGTTCTGCTGGGTGGTGTCCCGGGCGTGAAGAAGGCAAAGGTTACAATAATAGGCGGCGGGACAGTCGGTACCAATGCAGCAAAAATGGCTATAGGACTTGGTGCAGAGGTTACGATTCTGGATACGAACCTGATGAGACTTGTATATCTGGACGATATATTCGGTGCAAGAGTCCAGACACTCTATTCCAACTCAACAAATATCGAAGAATCGGTCCTCTCTTCCGATCTCGTAATTGGTGCGGTTCTGGTTGCCGGAGCCAGGGCACCGATACTTGTACCTGAATCGATGGTTAAGAAGATGAGTGAAGGGTCCGTAATAGTTGATGTGGCCGTGGATCAGGGCGGATGTATCGAGACAGTAAAGCCTACAACCCACGAGAACCCGACTTTCAAGAAACACGGCGTGGTCCATTACTGTGTTGCAAATATGCCGGGTGCAGTGGCAAGGACCTCGACCTTTGCATTGACCAATGCAACGACAAACTGGGGAGTAATCCTTGCCAACCTTGGAGTCGAAAAGGCAGCAAAGAAGTATAAACCGCTTGAACTCGGTATTAACTGCTACAAAGGTGCCCTTGTTTATAAGGCGGTTGCAGACTCACTCGGGTTACAGTATACTCCGCTCAAAGATGTAATGTAATACAACACCAGTTACGTAAGATTAATTAGGAAGCCTGCCTGATTTAAGGGCAGGCTTTTTTCTTTTTAAGGTGTGCTATCAGATCCTAATAATACGGGGAATTGCTGTCAAAGGTGCCAGTTACACATTCTCACACATTCTCTTATACCGTAATTAAGGTTCCAGCTATATATTAATATAAACCCGTGACCAGTTTTTGTGTTAACTAATTGATATTCTGTAGATTTTTCTCGGAAGTGGGGTTTGAAAGTTATCATAATTCCTGATGGCCTGTCGGATCTGTCTTTTTATTTATTGGTGCCAGTTAGATTATTTATAGATTATTTATAAAACTAATTGCTTATTTCCTTTTTTAAAGTTCTATAATGTGGTGTAATGTAATATATGGTTTTTATGAGAGAGAAAATAACTTGACATATGTAATTTTTGTGTAAGATTATGAATCAGTACTCAACAGAAATGCAGCCTGTATGTAAAAATTTACCAAAATCTTGTAACACAAACAGGATTTTTGTGTATTATTCTCAGGAATTGCTTTTTCGGGAGTTATGAATGCAGCAGATAAAAAGTTTTGAATACCTTTTCTGCGGCAATGATACAGGTTACCTCAATGACATTCAGACTTATTTTGAAAAAAAATTCATATATCCCGTTTTCAGGCAGATAACGGATAAAGATAAGCTTTGTCAGTCTTTAAATGAAAAGCTGTGGGATATAATATTCATTGACGATGATAATACCGGATTTGATATTTCCGAAATACTGCGTTGTATTACAGATTGTAAGACATTTACACGTACTATTCTGCTCTCGGAGAGAATCGGACCTGAAGAACTTGTTTATTTGATGAAAGACGGACTAAACAATTATGTAAAAAGAAAAGACCTCGAAAGACTCTATAATGTTGTAATAGACGAGCTCAATGATGCCAGATTTGTGAAGGAGGAAAACAGATACAGGCTTTTAAGGGAAAATATCAAAAAATTTGAGATGATAAAGAGATTTGCCGGAAATGTATCTCATTCGGTCAATAATATGCTGATGGTTATTATTAACACCGCCGTATTTCTCTCTGATGAAAAGGGATTATCGCAGCGGCAGAGAGAGGATATCGAACATATTATTCAGACCGTGAGGAAGGGACAGGACCTCATACAGAATCTTCTGATGGTGGCGAGTGCAAGCGTTATGAATTCCGGAATATTTGAAATTAATTCGCTTGTGCAGACTATTGTTAATAATGTCAAACGCCTTACCGGATACAATGTGGAGATGAATATTGAAAGATCAGGGGTTTCAAAAGAAGTAAAAGGTGATGAGCATCTTCTGTCAGAGGCATTTCGTCATATTGTTCTCTTTCTGAAGGATAGAACGGATGGGGGCGTCATTAATATTAGGACTGATGTGTTGTCTCTTGACGATGGAAATAATTTAAGGAAGGCAGGAGGTTTGAAGGAGGGTGAATATTTAATGATAGAAGTTAGCGGTTCTGATAAAGGGATATCCCCGGAGTTACTCGAGCATATATTCGAACCTTATTATTCAGAATCGGGAGTCTGGCAGGGTGCCAGTCTGGGGCTCTCTGTAAGTTTTGGCATTATCTGGGAGCATAACGGAATTATAGACGTTGTAAGCAGCAAAGGTTCGGGGACAAAATTTATGATTTATCTGCCGGTTTATAAGAAGGATTCGAAGGAGATTCTTCTCCCGAGGGCATCCGAATATTTGCCGGTTCCCAGAGGGACTGTCCTGATAGTTGAGGATGATGAGGATGTCAAGAATGTACTCTTAAGAATATTCGGTGAAGAGGGATTCAGTGTGATAGATGCCATAGATGGACTGGGTGCCCTTGTTATGTTGCAGAGAAAGAAACCTTCTGACCTTGTAGCCCTTGTTACTGATGTTATTATGCCGAAGATGAACGGTCTTGAGCTTGCCCGTGAGATCAGGAAGCAGTATGCAAATCTCAAGGTGGTCTTTATTTCGGGCTTTTCGGACGAGAGCGGAGAGATAATGAATTTTGACAACTCCGTATTCATCCGTAAACCTGTCGCGAGGGAAGTACTGATGAAAGAGGTACGAAATTTCATCTTCGGGGATAAAGAGAAGAAGTGATTTTTCCCGAAATCCGTTCTTTTTTATATTACAGTTTTATACCGGTTTTTCTTGTTTGACAGCCTGATTGTAAAATCAGTATCGGATGATAAATAAATTGAGTATGATAATCACTGCTGCCGCATAGACTGCTGCAATGATATCGTCTAGAAGGACATAGAGGGGTTTTTTGATTTTGTTTGCCCGGTTCGCCGGAAAGGGTTTCAGGATATCGAAGAGTCTGAACAGTATGAATCCCGCTGCAAGATTTATCGGGGTTTTGTCGTAAAAATATAAGGGGATGTATGTTATAAGAATTCCGAGTATTTCATCTATTACGATTCTGGGTGAATCGGCGTCATTGTAATGTTCGCCTGTAAATGCCGATGCCCATATCCCGATGAAAAAGATTACAGTGAGAGTCAGAAGATAAAGATAAATGTTTAGGTATGACAGTCCCAGAAAAACCGGCACTGCCAGAAGTGAGCCTGCGGTCCCCGGTGCTACAGGTGAATAACCGGTCCCGAAACCGGTTGCAAATAATAGAGCGGTTCGTTCACTTAACTTCATCTCTCTTCCTTTCAAGGAACAGAATAATGGCGGGAAGGACTATCAGGGCATTGAATATGCAGGTAAGTTCGCCGATGAGTGCAATCTTCCCGAATCCTCTCAGCGCAAGGGAATCCCCGGTCAGCAAAACCCCGTAACCTATCTGTGTGGTGAGTGAGCATAGGAGGACCGCAATGCCTATTCTGGATATTACCTTCTCGATACTTCCCTTTCCCTCCTGACGGTAGCGCTGCACGATATTAAATGCGTAATCTACCGCTACACCAAAGGTCATAGGCAACACGACAAAATTGAAGAAATTGAGTTTCATGTCGAATAAGGCAATTGCCCCGAGCATCCACATTACTCCGAATATTAAGGCTGAAAACACGAGCATGAAATATCTGAGGGACCTCAGTAAGAGCAGTACAAAGAGGAGGACCCCTATCAGGGATGCGGCAGTCGAGATAGGTCCGTCCTTCTCGATAAGTCTTAAGAGGTCTGCAAATACAATCGAATCTCCGCTCGAGGTGACAATTTTGCCGCTGTCGAGTTTTACCTCCCTTATTGTGTCTGTAAATCTGAAAAGGTTTACGGCATTCCAGAGATTCTTTCCGGCAGCCGGTGTAACATAGACGAACTTCCCGATTTCGCCGTTTTTATCCGTGTATTGTCTTCTGATTTTCTCGGGCAGGTCTTCGATTCCGACTCTTTCGGGACTGAGGTATTTTTTGAAATCCATGACCTTTTTTTTGTCTTCTTCATTCAGAAGGCTGATTGTATCATCTTTGAGCAGTTTGCGTATGTCCTTAACTATGTCGAGTTTTTCATCCTGGTCCTCGGGTATGTAGGAGAGAATCGATTTACAGTCGTTGATTCCGTAGTTTGCTCCCTGTTCCTTCTTCTTCTTGTAGAGGGCATCGCATATGAGCCTGCCTTCCTCAACGGACTCTGCAAGAATCACTGATGGTGTGAGAGATGTCCCCATAATTTTACTGACACGGTGGTCAAGCACTGCTGTACCGGATTCCATAGATGACTTGGTCCTGAGATTGGACATATCATATTCAAGTGCGTTCGGTATGAATTTTATCAGAAGTACAAGTGATATGACTGTAATAACAACACATACCAGAAGGAAGGGAACCTTTATGCGGTCGAGATATGACAGGAATTTTATTTTATACTCTTTTGAAAATACCTCTCCTGTCTTTCGGGAAGGAAATATATTCTCTACAATTACGAGCATTGCGGCAAGGAGTGTATAAGAGAAGAGCCATGCAAAGAATATTCCGACAAGCCCTATGAAACCGAACTGGGTAAATGACCTGACCTCTGCAAAGAGGAATATCCCGAATGCAATCGCCGTAGTCCCTGATGCCCCGATTGTACCGATCATTGTCTCGGTAATGGTATTTCTGAGAGACTGCTGAATATCGTTTCCGAGCCTCCGCTCTTCATAAAACCGCGCAAGCATAATGATGCCGTAATTTATCCCCGTTCCTGCAATTATTGCTCCCATAAAAGCTGTAACGGTATTCACATACCCTATTGCAAAGTATGTCACGGCAAATGTGAAAAAGACCGCAGAAGTAATATTTATACCTATCAGCAATACGGTAATGATATTTCTGAAGAAAACAAATATTATGAGCCCTATGAGTGTCAGGCAGAGGAGGGCGGTTCCGAAAATATCCTTTTTAAGTGTCTCATACTCCTCGAGGCCTATCTTGTATGAACCGCTGAACGCAAATCTGAGGTCGCTGTGATACTTTGAAGGGCCGAGCGCCAAAATATCTGTTTCGATCTGATTGAGGAGTCTCTTGGACTCCTTCATATCCATCGATTTGCCGGTGGGTTTGGCAATGATTGCAAGCAGTCTTCCGTCTTCACCCGTATAATATCCGTCGATATATTTCTCGAAAGAGCTGGTCTTCTTCTTGTATTTTTCCTCGATGTCATCGAATTTAATCTTCGAGTCCTCTTCAACCGAACCGGAGATATCCACAAATAGGGGATTGTTCTTCATCTTCAGGGCATTTAACTTTCTGTGCAGTCTGTCAGAGATATCCTCGAGTTCATCAAGACTCATATAAAGGGCAGCATTCTTTTCGTAAAACTCCTTTATGTCATCAACCTTATAGTCGATATACCTGAATCTGTCCGAATATTTCTCTTTCAGCAGTTTTACAACATCGTCGGCAAATTTCTGGGAGGCTCTGACATCGGGTGATTCTATGGCAATGAAGAGATTTCCGGTTCCGCCGACCCGTTCGAGAATTTTTTTGAGGTCTGATACCGACCTGAAATGTTCCGGAAGGAGGTCAACAAAATCGCTGACGAGTCTGAGTTTTGACGTAAAGAAGACTGATAAGGCAGTCAGGATGATGAATACCAGAATGACTTTCGCCGGGTTCCTGAAGATAAAATCGCTGTACCAAACAAGCCTTGATTTCATTGATTCGGTAATTTTCATTTTTTCTCTCCGGAAGGTTCCTATTTAAGTGACCTGAGTTTTTCATCGGCAAGTCTGTAAATATCCGAGGATGGAAGTGTTATTGCTTTGATAAAATTCAGTCTCTTGACGGTGCTCTGGACATCGGACTTGTTCAGAACAATATTTTCGTATTCCTCCTGTGCCACTTTTTCAAGTTTTGTGAATGCCTTGAGGACATCGGGGTGTTTCTGATTTATCCTGTATGCAGAGAGAAAGGAGGTAAATGCCTCTTCATAAAGCCCCTTGTCATAATTCTGGTAGCCGATTTTCAGATAGACATCAATGAGCTGCTTCTCTATATCTTCCCTGAATGCCGATGGCGGGTCAGAGGGGACAATCTTGGTATCGTTTTCGAGCACTTCCTTGAATGCATTGTCTGCCTGTCTGATGTCTCCCTGCAACATTGCACTCTGTCCCTCCCTGTACTTGCCCTTTATCTTGAATATCCTTAACTGAATCTCCTCTATGCGGTCCTTCTGTTTCAGGTATTCCTTCTTCTTCAGAAGTTTGGAGAGTTCCAGAAGGGCGTTGTCGGGTTTGCCAATGTAATAATATACTATTGCCCTTGTTATCTCTTCGTCGTTGTACATAGGATTTATCAGAGTGAACGGGTCCTTTTTGAGTGTGCCTGACTGCGAGCCCTTCTCGACATATTGTGAAAGGTCTATAGGCGTAAACTTGATCTTCTTCTGTTTCATTATTCTCTCGAGTTCACGCATTTCACTTATGAGGTCGGATGAAGAAGGGTTGATTTTCGCAAGTTTGGGAATCATTTCGTAGGCCTCTTTATATTTCTTCTGTCTCTTGGCCTTGAGCATATCAGAGAAAGTCTGGGAAAAGAGTTTTGTATTGATGTCTTTGAGTTTCTGGGAGGCGCTTTCGAAGAAGATCGAATCTGACGGGATTTTGGAGAGAATTTCCTTTGCCTCATCAAGTCTCCCGATGGAATATTTCATATCACCCGATTCCAGCATGTCCTTATATCTGGTCTCGTTTTCCAGTTTGCCTTTTATTTTCAGACCTTCTTCATTGATAGGGTCGAGGTCCAGAAGTTCTTTGAGATATAGTTTTGCCGATGAAAGGTCTCCCTTTTCTATATTCTGTCTTATCTTCTCTGCGAGTTCACTCAGTCTGGTCTCAGTGCTGGAGGCCTTCTGTGTCTGTTCGGTACTGTTTGTCGCGGATATCATCTTCTTCTGATTTGCCCTCTTCTTGAGTGAGCCTGCAATTACGAGTATGAAGAGAAGGGCAAATACGGCGGTCACGAGGATTATCATATTTTTTGAGAATTTCAGACCACCGAGGCTTACATCCTTCTTGACCTTTGTCTTTGGTGCCTGTGTGTCGATAAATTCGAATTCCACGTCGCCGAACCTTACAATATTACCGTTCTGAAGAATGGCATCCTTTATCCGTTTGCCGTCAACGAATGTCCCGTTCGAGGATTCGAGGTCCGAAATCTTTACGATTTCCTGACTCGTATCGATCTTGATTACCGAATGTCTGCGTGATATCGAGTTGTGTGTAATGACAAGATGGTTTTCGTCTACTCTTCCTACAAATATCTCGTCTTCTTCGAGGGGAATGACTTCATTCTTGAACGGCGGCATCCTGCCTTTGAGATAGAATCTGGGAGGTTTTTCCTCCGTCTCCTCTTCGTCCGAATATATTACATTGAGGGTGAATTCACCTATGTGTATGGGTTCGCCCGGCTTGACCAGTGCTGCCTCGTTTATCCTTTTGCTCTGCACGTAGATACCGTTTGAACTTCCAAGGTCTTCTATAAAGACCTGCGAATCCCACATATAGATGCGGGCGTGTCTTCTGGAGACGGCAGGAGAAGCCAGAACCACATCATTATCGGAGTCTCTGCCGATGAGGAGTTCTCCTTTTGAGAGAGAAAACTTCTTGTGACTTCCGTCAGGGTATGTAACCAGTAATTCTTCCATAAACTTTCCTTAAAGAGGTATTACTTGAATATGGAGAGGTCCAGTTCGATTCCTCTCTGTCTCAGTTCATCGTAGAATTTGGGAATAAATCCCGTCGGCACGAACTCGCCGAGCACCTTACCGTTTTCATCGTAGCCCTGCTGCCTGAAAACAAAGATGTCCTGCATGGTTATTATATCTCCTTCCATCCCGGTTATCTCGGATATGTGAGTCACCTTCCTTGAACCGTCGGAGAAACGGGACTGGTGAAGAATTATATTTATTGCAGACGAGACCTGCTCCCTGATTGCCTTGACCGGCAGTTCAATCCCTGCCATAAGAACCATCGTCTCTAGCCTTGATAAGGCATCTCGCGGGGAATTGGCGTGAACGGTCGTGAGAGAACCGTCGTGTCCCGTGTTCATTGCCTGAAGCATATCGAGGGCCTCTCCGCCACGGCACTCACCGACGATTATGCGGTCGGGTCTCATTCTGAGGCAGTTTCTGACGAGGTCTCTTATCGTAATCTGTCCCTTTCCTTCTATATTGGGAGGACGGGATTCGAGCTGAACCCAGTGCTCCTGTTTGAGCTGAAGTTCTGCCGCATCTTCAACGGTGATGATACGTTCGTCGTTCGATATGAATTCGCTCAGTGCGTTTAGGGTCGTGGTCTTACCGGAGCCGGTACCTCCTGATATGAGGATGTTCTTGCGGTAGAAGACACAGACCTTCAGAAATTCCACCATCTCTGCACTTATGGTGTTTGACCTGATGAGGTCGTCCATAGTCAGTTTATCTTTTCTGAACTTTCTGATGGTGATTGTCGGGCCTTTTATTGCAAGCGGTGGTATAATGGCGTTTACTCGGGAACCGTCCTTCAGCCTTGCATCGACGAGCGGGCTCGATTCGTCTATTCGTCTTCCGAGCGGTGCAATGATTCTCTCTATTGCCCCCATTACTGCGTGGTCCGACGAGAAGGTCTTGTCAGTCAGATAGAGTTTGCCTTCACGTTCTATATAGATCTGCCGTGCACCGTTTACCATTATCTCTGTTACAGATTTGTCGGCAATAAATTCCTCGAGAGGTCCGAGACCAAGTGCCTCATCCACTATCTCCGAGATTATCTGTGCCTTGTCTGCTCCGGCGGGGAACTGACCTTCTGACTGAAGATGCTCTACTATCTCTGTTATCTTCTCCCTCGTCCGTTCATAAAGTTCGCTCTCTCCCAGCTTGCTTATATCAAGACGTCTCAGGTCCATAGCCTCGATGAGCCTCGAATGAACCTCTCTCTTGAATGCCGATATAATTTCCTGATTCTGGTTTCTCGCCGACGGCCTCTGTGTCACCTGAGGAGAGGGTGGTCTTGTGGCCTTTGGTGCCGGCTGATTCTGGGGCGGAGGAGGAGGCGGCGGTGTCTTCTGCTTTATCTCTGCGGTTACAGGTTTTGGTGCCCCGCTCAGAAGGGTTAGTTCGTATTCGCCGATATTTATGATGTCATTTGGTTTTACTACCACAGGTCCGTTTATCTGTTTGCCGTTGACGAATGTGCCGTTCGTACTTCCAAGGTCCATAATTACATAGCGGCCGTCCTTTATCAGCAAACGCGCGTGTCTCTTGCTTACGCTCGGAACTGGGAGTATCAGGTCGTTATCCTGAGACCTCCCTATGAATATTGTCTGCTTGTTGAATTCCTGAATCTTTTCGCTCCCCTGACCTGTAATTTTCAGCCTGAACATATAAACCTCATACCGTCTCAGTCAAAGATGTTGAATTTCACCTCTCCCTTTGCCTTCTTGTATCTGGCCTTTATGTCGTCGATCATCTCTTTAACCCTCGGAGTGTTCGGTGAGACTATTCTGGGTGTTACAAAGATTGCAAGGTCTGTCTTTTTTTCCTGAAAGTTTCTGGACTTGAACAGTTCACCGATAATCGGGATATGTCCCAGAAGAGGAAGCTTGCTCACGTCCTTGGATTCATCATTGTGAAATAATCCTGACAATATAATCGTCTCCCCGTGTTTGACCGTTACCTTTGTGGAGATTTTTCTCATCTTGAATCCCGGAATCGAGACACCGGAATTCGGGAGCATTATCGAGAGCGACCTGTCCACATCGCTGACCTCGGCATCGATACTTGTCTGGATATTGCCGAGCGAATCTGCGTTTGGTGTTATTTCGAGTTTCACGCCGAAGTCCTTGTATTCCACGCTTGCAGAGTCCCTTGTAATGAGAGGTATCGGTATCTGTCCGCCTGAGAGAAAACTCGCCTTTTCACCGCTGGCGGATATCAGTTTTGGCTGTGCGAGCACTCTCGAATAACCGTCATTGAACTGAAAGCCGAATGCAAAATCTGCCCCGGCTGATGCAATCCCGTTTGTACTGATCTGTCTCGATGATTCGCCTGAACCTTTGATTACGTTGATATCCTGATACTGTATGCTCCCCTGCAGATTCCCTGTGATATCCGTTGGATATTTGATACCTATCTTGTCGAATGAACCCCTCTTTATCTCTACGAACTGGACCTCCAGAAGGACCATTCTCTTTATTCCGACCGTAACCAGATTCTCCACCTGCTCGCCCACCGCCCTGATTATGAGGTCCATCTTCTTCATATCTTCGGGAGACTCAACCGAGCCTTCGAGATATGCGGTATTGCCGACCACATTGGCATTTACATCCTTTATCCCGTTTCTCTTCAGGGTCTCTATCAGGGCATTGGCAGAAAGTCTCTTCGCGTTGGGATTGAGTTTTACCATATTCGAGACATTGCCGTAGAGCTTGGTAAGCTGTACCACCCTGTCGTAATCTTCGGTAGTAATGGCATTCCCTTCGATAATAACCTGTTCGCCTGCCTGATTGACCTTGATTCCCTCACGGTCGCCAAGAAGACGTTTTACATCGGCAATAGTCGCCTTCTGAGAGGAGGGCGTTACTTTGATGGCAAAATCAATCTGCTTGTTGCCCTTGAAGACTACGACGTTTGTCTCACCGGGACCAACTGCCCTGATGATTATCTGATTGCCGACTGCCGAGACAGATGCGACTGCCGAATCTCCCTCCACCACCTTGGTTGCACCCGGAACAGAGAGTACTCTCTGCTGACCTACGCCGAGGATAATCTGATTGGTCGAACCGGGGACAGGTTCGTCGGCGGCAAAGGCCGTATTCGAGGCCAGAAATGCCAGAAAAAGGATAAAAAATGTTTTTTTCATCATATAATCTCCCGAAAATATGCAATATAATATATTTAAGTGTTGGTGATTGTCAATTGTAATAATGTGGTCGGGCAGTAATTTTTATTGCTGGTTATTTGTTCAGTAATGTAGCCGCGGATACTCTTTGGTTTTTCTTCCCGGCCGTTGTGGCTTGAATAAACACAGACATTTATCTTCATTTTCTGATTTGATTTTATGGTATTTTGAGGATATACAGGACTGGAATCTGACGGAGGCTTTTTATGAAGGATAAACAGAAAGATGAACTGGTAACCAGATTATATTCCGAACTCAGGCCCAATATTGCCGATTATGTTGAGATTCATTCAAAAAATATGCCTGACGGGACGGCTATTATTGAATACAATACGGAGGAGGTTGTGAACTGGAAGAAGTTCAATACTTCTGTCAACGCATTTGCTGCAAAATTACTCTCAATCGGAATCAAAAAGGGCGATATTGTGGCAACGAGTCTTCCGCTCTTAAAGGAGCATGTCTATCTGATGTTTGCCTGCTTCAGGATTGGTGCAGTAATTGCTCCGCTGGACCTGAGGCTCAAGAAGAAGGAGATAAAATACTCACTCGACAAGATAAAACCTGCAATTTACTTCTTTCTGGGTAAAACACCACTCATGGATTTCGGAAAGATGACAGAGGAACTGATGCCCGAATGCCCGTACGTAAAACACTGGGTTCAGTTTATCAAAGAAGGTGAGCCGGCTAAAGGTGCAATTCCCGTAAAGGAGTTTGTAAAGGATATAAAATGGCAGTATATAAAGAGCCTTCTGACAGGTGCCGTCAGAAAGGCGAGAAGTCAGGTCGGTAAGAGAGACCCCTGTCTTATAATTTTTACAACCGGTTCTACGGGTTCTCCGAAGCCGGCGCTTCTGTGTCACGAGAATATTCTCGTCCAGAATATAGGTCTGAAAGTAGCCTTTGAACTCACAAAAGATGATGTTATGATGGTAAACCTTCCGCCTTCCCATGTCGGTTGTGTTACCGAACAACTTATTACTACTATCTATGCGGGGGCAAAGTCAGTCATTCTGCACATATTTGATGCCGCAAAGAGTCTCGATGCGATACAAAAATACAGAGTTACGATTTTAGGACAGATCCCGGCCCTGTATAATATGGAATGGAGGCTCTCAAGGTACAAAGAGACGGATTTGTCTTCACTGAGATTTGCCATATACGGAGGTCAGGCTGTATCGAGGGAGTTTCTGGTGAAGATGAAGGAGATGGCTCCGCGCATAGGGACCGGACTTGGTCTTACCGAGACGGCAGGATTCTGTACCTATACTGATGTGAACGCGGATGTGGATGAGCTCGCACAGGGAATCGGATATGATATGCCGATAACTCCCATTTCTGTCAGGGAGCCGATGAAGCAGGATGGCTCGGCAGGTGAGATCAAAAAGGAGGGTGAGGTTGGGGAGATATGTTTCTCAGGTCCGCAGATATTCCTCGGATATCTGGGAGATGAAGAGAGTACAAGAAAGACGATTTCGAAAGAAGGAATATGTTATACCGGAGATATGGGATATTACGACGAGAAAGGTCTGCATTTTTCCGGCAGGGCAAAGCTTGTTATTAAGCCAAAGGGTTATCAGGTCTATCCGGAGGATATCGAAAACCACATTATGGAGCGGCTTAAAGACAGAATCAGTGCTGTCGCCTGTGTGGGTGCAGAGCATGCAGTCTATTCAGAGGCGATAATTGCTTTCGTTGAGGGAAAAGATGGTGTGAATCTGACAGAGAATGATGTCTATGATGCCTGTAAGGATATAGCCTCCTATTCGAGGCCGACTCATGTGGTCATCCTTAAGCCGGGTGAACTCCCGCTGAACCGGGTTGCAAAGACCGATTATCTGAAACTAAAGGAGACAGTAAAGGAACTGGTCGAAAAGCTCAGAAGTGAAAACAAGTGGGACAGGTAGAGATGACGGGATACAGAATATTCTTTCCTGTAAGGATTGACCCGACAAAGAGAGAAGAAATACTATATCAAAACAAGGAGGGTTTATGAAAAATCTGATTTTGTTATTTATGGTCTCTGTCATTATTCTTGCTGCGTGTCCGAAGAGACCTGATATGGCAGTCGAAGGTTTGCCTGTCAAAAAGGCTGTAATTTACCGCAATGGAGTAGGGTATTTTGAGAGGGAGGGAGAAATAGATTCCCCGAAGATATATTTCAGAGTGAGGACGAATAAGGTATCCGATTTTCTCGCATCACTTGCGGTTTTACAGGAGGGAGGTACTTCTATCAAGGGTGTCTCATTTCCTACAAAGATAGAGGAAGAACCTATACAGTGTCCTGTGAAGATGAAACCCGAAAAATGCAAGGAACTGCAGAAGAAGAGCGGTCTTATGAAGGTCACGCTCGAACTCTCGGAAGATTTCGATACTGTCAGGGTTGGATATATAGGTGAGACCCCGGTCTGGCGTCCGTCGTACAGACTCGTTCAGGAGAATGGAAAGCTGTATCTTCAGGCCTGGGGAATAATTCAGAATATTTCCGGTGAAGACTGGAAGAATATCAAACTCTCCCTTGTTGCAGGTTCTCCGATATCATTTGAAACAAATCTTTCATATACCTATATCCCCCAAAGACCGGTAATATCTGATTATGGTGAGGTTATTTCTTCTGTACCTGTATCTGATACTACACTCGCCGAAGAACCGCCAATGGCACCATCGCCTGAATACTATGCCGAAGATAAATCATATGAAGTATCATCTCCGCAGCCGGCAAAGAGTATGGCAGCCCCTTCTTCTCCGCCGATGAAGAAAGAGGGAAAGATGCAAAGGTCCAAATCAGTAGCGATTGGTGGTGGTTATGGTAAAAGTGCCTATGACAGCGATTTTTCGGGGAGTATGATCCCCAAAGAGACTATGCAGATGGCCTCTGTCGTGGTCGAAGGCGGACAGACGAGGTACGATATACCGCAGAGAGTAACGGTTCCGGATGAAAATTCCACTATGGTTTTGATTTTCAGCAAGAAAGTAGAAGGAGAGTTATCCTATCTTTTTTCACCGGATTACGGAGTACCCGATTCTTCGTCACACCCTTTCAGGGTTGCGAGATTCAAAAATACGACCGGCGGGCTTCTCGAGAAAGGTCCGCTTGCAATCTATGAAGCCGGTTCATTTCTTGGTCAGGGAATGCTCAGTATGCTTCCCGCAGAGGCCACAACGACTGTTCCGTTTTCACTGGAGAGAGGTATAGCAGTAGAGGTAAAGAAGAGTAATACGGAAAGGGGCGGGAGACTCTATAAAATTGAATCCGGAAATCTTATGGTTGAGAAGGACTATATCTATCAGACCGAATATAAAATAAAGAACGGGCTGGATAAACCTGTCAGTTTTATCGTCAGGCATCAGAGAAATTCGGGTTCGAAACTCATAAAACCGGAAAAGGGAGTTGAAGATAATGTCGGCACAAATACCGCGCTTGTTAAAACAGAGATTGCAAAATTTACAACGGATATTCTGAAAGTTGAAGAGGTAAAGTCATACCCCCAGTCCGTTGACTGGATGTCTGATGTGGCTGAAGAGGCTGTTAAAGACTATATAAACAAGAACAAGGCTGATAATGAAAATATAAAACTCCTGTCACAGCTCCTCGAAATCAGGGAACAGCTAAAAAAGTCTTTTGTGAAACGCGACAAACTGTATCAGGAGCAGAATGAACTTGAAAAGGCACAGAACGAGACGAGGTCAAATCTGAAGGCGATCGAAAAGAATCCTCAGGCTCAGGACCTGAGAGTAAAGCTTACGGAAAGGCTGGATAAGAATGCCGCAAGACTTCAGATAATCAGCAAGGAACTTATTGAGATTCAGATGAGAATCAGTGAACTCAAGGTGAGATTCGATGAGACAAAGAAACAGATAAAGATTATCGACGCTCAGTAGAATTTTACTGTATCGGGGTTAGATAAATGGAATACCGGAATACCAGTGCCAGGGGAATACCAGTGCCAGGCATCGGGTGGCTGGTGTTGTGTCTGGTGCCAGGCATAATGGGTAGTTATGGGTAGTTTTGGTGTGTTTTCGGTCTTTTTCAGCCTCATCCAATATAGGTTTTCCTGAATCCCGGCCTTAAGATTATCTCCTTA
>DYEF01000068.1 GCA_020725805.1 Bdellovibrio sp. | reverse complement strand
GCTCAACAGAGGTAGTATATTGAGAGTTGCAATAAAAGTGCCGCTTAAAGGTGAGCTTCAGGGGATAGGGATAGGAGATAATTCAAAGCAGTTACTCTATATTACACAGGGGACGCAGTATGGGTGGAATGCAGATTGGGTGAATTACAGGTATTTCAACAGCTTGCCGGCAAATCAGTGGAATGTGTATGAGATACCTGTGGGAGCGGACTGGTATGCAAAGTATGGGTATTATCCTACAATAAACAAGATACGTTTTATAAATGACAATGATACCTGTAATGGGATAGTATTGTTTGATGCAATATCAATAACAACGAGGGGAGGGGAGGTATATTTTGATGAAATAAGTTTTGTTGAGAAGGAGTATGTATCATCGACAGCTGATAGAATTTATTACTATCACAATGATCATCTTGGGACACTGCAGGTATTAACTGATGAGAATGGGCAGATTGTGTGGTATGGAGATTATGAGCCGTTTGGGAAGGTGAATATGTTGGTTGAGAGAACGACAAATAATTTCCGCTTCCCGGGGCAGTACTTTATAGAAGAGACAGGCTTATACTACAACTGGTGGAGGTGGTATGGGAGTGAGGTAGGAAGGTATAATGCAGTAGATTATTTTGATTACAGTTATTATTATGCAAGAAATAATTCACAATTATATATTGATTTCAACGGTCAGATATATATTATCCCAGATATTTGTGAATTAGCTTGTATTATTTGTGCTGCCAAATATGTAGGTAAAGGGATATATTGCATAATAGAATGTAATAAAAAGAAAGATAAAAGTAAAAGGAAATGTGAGAATATGGATGAATGTATTGATTGCTTAAAGAAATGTTTTGCAAATCCATTACCTGATCCCATCGATGTAATTACAGAAGTCAGTTGTATAGTATGTATTGGTTGCTTTACTCTTGGACTTTATCCAATTCCTGCGAAAGAATGCATTCCTTTAAATAAATCACCAATACCTCAACATTTATAGATATGATGCTAATTCGGTTTATTTATTATGGGTTTAATTATTCCTTTTACATCTTTGGAATAGTGATTTCGTCATTAGTGTTTTTTGATATTTATCCTTTACCAATGGATGATAAAAAGTATTATCTTTATAAGATTCTTGGAGATTCAGCGGTTTTCATAACCGGAGGTTTAATATTTTTATTTAGAAAAACAAAGACAATGATCGATAGTGAAATATTAATGATAAGAAATTATAGTATTAAGCAAGAAGGAAGGACAAATAATATGTTTTTTTCAAAAATCAATAAAATCAATACCATCATTTTTACATTTCTTGGGACCATCATTTTGATCTATGGAATATTATTAGCATGGATAAAAGGCTGGGAAATTGAGTTTTTTTTGTTGCCTGTTTCATACTTGCTTCTATAGATTTCAACTTTGTTTTCTCTTAATGCTTATTATTAAAAGATAATGAATCAGATTGAAATAATTAGAGCTAATAAAGAGGTGGGTAATAATAGTAATGAATTAGAAGATTAATAGAATGGCAATAAGAACTCAAAGTAACTTTCACTTATTTGAGCAGTACTTTATAGAAGAGACAGGACTCTACTACAACTGGTGGAGGTGGTATGGGAGTGAGACAGGGAGGTATTTACAGAAAGATAAAATTAGGACTTCTATTTCTGAAAGAGAAAGTGGATATATCTATGTTAAAAATAATTCTCAAAATAATATAGATATTTTAGGATTATTTTGCATTCCATTACCTCCCAAAACTGGAGAATGGGAAGATGCAAATTTATTAGGATATAAATATAAATTGCAAACAATAGAAGTAGATATTGCAGGAAATATTGTTTCCTGTTGGTGGCAAAAAGTTGCTAGTATACAACAAAAAAGAGAAGTTAGAGAAAGATATTTTTGTTGTGAAAAATTAAGAGATGAATGTAAAGATAAATATGAGTTAAAGTGTTATATTAAATATGATGAAAAGGTAAAATATGAATACAGGAAACAAGAAAGGATCTTAGATGCAGAGCAGACAATTGGCATAGTTTTGCAAGGAGCGTATGGTAAGCTATATTGTTGTCCAAATCCTTGGAGTGGTATTGATTATTGCTTTAGTAAATAGATAGGAGGAGATAGTAATAATGATTATCTTTACTATACAATTCTTATATATTTTCGCTGGAACAGAAAGCATATATAACTATTTTTGGAAGTTAAATGAGGGTACTGTTTATAAATATAAAAATAAATATTTCGATTATAATATTAAGGTGGAAAACATATTGGAACAAGATGATATTGTCAAAATAAAATTAAAAAAATCTTTTGCAGATGTTAGGATTAAAACAGAACAACCTATTATTACAAAAGATATTATTATGTATTACGAAATTGACAAAAATAATGACAAAATTTATTTTATTGAGGATGGGATTTCCAAAAAGTCTGTTATTATGGAGGGGCCTGTATATATTGGAAAAGAGTGGAATGTTTCAGGGACAAATACGGGATTGTTGATTGAAAGTGAAAATAAAGGAAAGTCATTTAGAGAAAAGGAGGAAAAGAAAATATCAATTAGGTGTAAAATAAACAATATTTATGAAAAGGAATATGCAAATGTTAAAACTAAATGTATAATCATTAGATGTGAAAGTGAGGAAATTAATAGATTTGGTAAATTATTAAATTATGATTATCATTTCTGTAATGGGATTGGCTATGTTGGGATAAGCACAGAGAAAGGAGATTTTATAGAAAAAATAATGGAGATTAATAAATAATAAAAGCAGTGACTAATTTATATGTTGAACATATTTAATAATAACAGACAAAAATGGACAGATTGCGTGGTATGGAGATTATGAGCCATTTGGAAAGGTGAATATATTGGTTGAGAGAACAACAAACAACTTCCGCTTCCCGGGACAATACTTCATAGAAGAGACAGGACTCTACTACAACTGGTGGAGGTGGTATAAAAATCAGATGGGACGATACTTACAACAGGATTGGATAGAATTTAAGGGTAATTTATATATTTATTCTCAAAATAATCCACAAATGTATATCGATATTCTTGGATTGAAGGACTGTTATGGTGAATGGCAAAGGCAAGGATGGGATAGAGTTTATAATGTTATTTGTATGTGTTACTGGTTATGTGTTCCATTTGATACACCAATAATATGGAGTGGTAATAAGTATGGATTAGATCCAGAAAGTGGTGATGAGTGTGCATGTAACAAGCCTAGGGAAGAAAAGAGTTGCAGGGAAGATGATAATAAGAACAAATGTCAAGAGTGAAAATGAATAAGTATTGTTTATTGATTATTGCTTTTTTTATTTTTTGCAGAGAACCAATGGATAAACCAAGCGTTGTAGATTATAAAGGAATACTGAAGATACCTCTTTATGAAGAATGTGTCGAATATTTTGAAAAGAAATCGACTCTATTTTCTTCACTTGTTTTGCAGTATAGGTGTGTGATAAAAGAGAAAAACAGAAATGATAATTTATTAGAATTTTACAAAAAATACTTTTTATCAATAAACTACAGGCTAATTGACAATGACGATGGAGAAAATTTTTATGATAGCTTTTTAAATAAAAGGGTAAGCAAAAAGTTGATTAAGATGAAAAGCCCAGATGGTAATATTTTTGTAATGATTGGACTCTTCAGGTACTCTAGTGTGTTAGATAAGAAACAACTTTATATTCATATAGGACCCAATTATTTTGAATTTGATCAAATAAAGGATTGTAAGAATATAAAGGATTTTACAGGTGATATTTATATGGAATACTTAGAATATATATCTAGTGGAGAAAAATTAAAAGCATTATCTCTTTTGATGCCATATCTTATATGTAAGCAAGATAAATTGAGTACTGAATTATATTGTGAACTAATAAAGGAATATATAGGATATGAAGAAGAGATATGGGTTAGATCAGATTATAAAAAATATTGCCAATAGATTAATTAATGAATAAGAATCACAGATTTCCTGTACAACATTTCGTAGAAGAGACAGGACTCTACTACAACTGGTGGATGTGGTATGATAGGAATATCTCAAGATATATTCAAACAGATCAGATTAAGTATAATAGAAAAGATAATTCTAACCTTTATGAATACATAAATAACAATATTCTTATACCTTCATCTCATCTTCTCTGGGAAGGACTCTCAGTACCTCACCGGGTGCGGTAAGACCATTTGCAAGGAGGAAATTGCAATATTTCCCGAGAGATATGTAAGAGCCTTTCTCTGCCTCTCTCTTTATCTCCGCAGGCGGGGCCTTCTTGAGAATGAGGTGTTTGGTCGCTTCGTTGAATATCATAAGTTCGAGCGCACTCATCCTGCCCTTGAATCCTGCATTGTTGCAGGTCGGGCAACCTCTCGGCTGAAGGAGTTTTACCGGGACCTTCGGGTCGTAGGCGCCTGCAAATGTGAGGCTCTTGATGACCGCCTCGGGATAATCGAATGGTTTTGCGCAGTTCGGGCAGAGCCTTCTTACGAGTCTCTGGTTGATGATTCCGAGCAGTGCGCTCGATGCGAGATACGGGTCGATTCCGAGTTCGAAGAGTCTGACGAGTGCGGAGAGTGAGTTGTTGGCGTGGAATGAGGATATAACAAGTTTACCGGTGAGCCCTGCCTCGAATGCCATCTTCGCCGTATCCGAATCCCTTATCTCTCCCACAAGAATGATATCGGGGTCCTGTCTGAGAATTGTCCGGAGGACCGTAGAGAATCCGAGGCCGATTGCCTCGTTGATCTGAACCTGTGTTATTCCGGGGATTGAATACTCGATGGGGTCCTCCACCGTTACAATGTTGAGTTCCTTGGATTTCCTCTCGTTGAGCATCGAGTACATAGTCGTTGTCTTTCCTGAACCGGTAGGACCGGATATCAGTATCACTCCGTGCGGTTGGAAAAGAACTCTTCTTATCACCTGATAGATTTTATCGGCTATTATGACTCTCGAGAGTTCGATGAGTGCGGTGGAGGCATCCAGGATTCTTAAGACCACCTTCTCTCCGTTTTTTGAAAGAAGCGTGCTGACCCTGAAATCTATGTCTCTGTCGTCGATGGTTATCGAGAATCGTCCGTCCTGCGGAAGTCTTTTCTCCGCGATATCGAGTTTTGACAGAACCTTTATTCTGCTCACGAGGCTTCTGTAGATATGTCTCGGGAGTACGTTTCCCGAACGTTTTCTGAGTCTTCCTTCGACCCTGTATCTAACCACGGTCTCTTCATATTCCGGCTCGATGTGAATATCGCTCGCCTCGAGGTCGATCGCCTCTGAGAGTATGCTGTCGAGAATCTTCCTGGTCTCCTCTCCGGATATCGACATACCCGCCTTTTCGTCCTTTTCGTCCTCCGACCAGTACTGAATGGTATGCGCCTTCTTTACCTGAGGTGCGGCGGCTACGGGCTTTGCCATCAGTTGTTTTGCCTTCTCCATAAACTTGTTGAAATCGGATTCACTTATCTGTAGAGGCTGCAGTCTTACTCCTCTGAAAATCCTCTTTACTGCATCGTAGCCAAGGGTATTCTTGATATTCACTGAGCCTACTGTGAGTGTCCCTTCTTCGAGTGCGAGCGGGATGATTTTATGCTGGTTTATGAGATTTTCCGAGAGCATATGAAAGAGGTCGGCATTGAACTGAAATCTGCTGATGTCGGCGGTCTGTGTGGTAGGCTGATTGCGGCTCATCTCCGCAACCCTTTTTGCAAGAATCTTTCCGAGCTCGACGGCCATCTGTGCACTGCCGTTTAAGAGTGTAAAGAAGACCTTTGACGGAAGCTGGTACAAAACGACGTCTTCGAGTGTTCTTATTGTTGCCGACCTTGGTTCGCCGGTTAAAAGGCCCATCTCGCCGAAGCACTCGTTTATACCCAGTCTGGCTATCTGGAATTCTATCCCGAGTTCGGGGTCCGAGATGAATGCGCCTACCGAGCCGGCGGCAATCAGATATAATCCGTCAGACGGGTCACCTTCCTTGAAGATGACCTTGTCTTTCTGAAATTCGAGTTTTATCAGGTGCTTTGCTATCTGCTCCTTGTAGTGGGCCGGGAAAAAATGCAGTAGTTGTGTCCGGTCGAGAAAGGCTGTTAAATCTTCCATAAAACCTCCGCAAAATTATAGTAGTCTTATACATTTATTTGAATACGGAGTCAATTTATAAAATATTTCGTACCTGAGCAGGAAACGGTATTACATCCGGGGCGGAATTTTATTGAACTTGCCTTAAGTTGAATGTATAAAATGGCAGTAAGAGAGGAGTAAATGTATGTACAGACTGATTTTGCTGACTTTTGCTCTGTGTATGGTCTTTGCATCCTGTAACTGCAGGGGTACGGATATCGGGACCGCCACTAATCCGCTGGTACTTGAGATACTGACTCCGGTAAAGATTTCAGAGGCTGTAAAGAATATCGAGACCATTGCAAAATTTATTGAAAGGGAGAGCAGTCTGAAGACAGCCATTTACGTTCCGAAGAAGAGCATAGATTATATTCAGGCACTTTCAAATACAGGCAGAAAGGCCGATGTGGCGATTCTGAATGATATAGGTTATCTCTTTGCCAATGACGAATTCGGTGCGGTAGCAGAGCTTCTGGTATTGAGACGCGGGACCGGAGAAGATACAGTGACCTCCTATTGTCCGGCGATTGTTTCGGTGAATCTTACATCACTCGATTCGCTGAACGGGCATAGTATTGCGTTTTCTGATGAATATTCAACGGCAGGGTATCTGATACCTTTATATACGTTGAGGGAAAAGGGTATAAAAGTTTCGAAGAGAATATTTGCAGGCAGTTATTCAGAAGCGCTGCGTATGCTTTTGGCGGGGAATGCCGATGCGGCGGCCATATATACCTCCTGCGATTCAATGAACAACGAACTCGACAGCCGCAACCTTATGCTTGGCGAGTTCCCCGATATCTTTTCGAAGACATCGGTAATATACAAGGCCCCGCCTGTGCCGAACGAGCCTGTCGTATTCAGGAAAGGTCTGCCCGATAAGATTCGGGAGAAGGTCATCTCAGCACTGATGAAATGTCCGCAGGATAGCGAATGCAGGGATGCCCTTGTCAATATAAACAGAGTTACGGGATTTAAGAGAATCAGCGGAGAGGAATACAACGGACTAAGAAAGATTATCAAATCTCTTGAGAAGGAGACCGCGGACCTTGTTCCGGGCGGATGGATTCTGAAAATAAAGAATACGACCGAACTGCCGAGAACAGGAAACTGAGATAAACCATTCCAAAAAATTTGCCACATTATATAAATTGTTATATAATGGTAGTTCCTAAGGAAGGAGCGGATATGAAAACCAGAATATCAGTATTTGTATTATTTGCTCTGATTCTTGCCGGGGGTCTTTGGGCCCAGGATGTAAAGAAGGTCTTTTTTGTCCCGTTCAGGGGAGGGCCTGACACCAAGTCAGTAGTGGACCTGTGTAATGTTACGATTCAGGAGGACATATCGAAGGTACCCGGATTTACGGTTGCGGACTATGCGGATATTGCGGCGAGTCTGGAGATGGAGGGGAAGAACGCAAAGAGTTGTCTCGAGGATATCGACTGTGTACTTGCCTCGGCCGGTTCGCTCGGTATAAATGTGATTCTGTACGGAAAACTCTCGAAGGATATGGATGTCATTAATATCGAACTGAAGATGTATGATGCGGTTTTGGGAAAAGTAGAAAGGGATTATACAGGAAAACTTTCAGGTGAGACCGTCGAGGTGGCAAATAATACGAGTAAACTCGTCATTGCTCTTTTGTCCGGTGCCCCTATGCCCTCTACAGAGGCTTCTACCAAGACCATAATAGCGACCCCGGTAGGGGGTGGCGGTCAGACTACGGCAACAGCCGGTGTTGATACGGGTTCCAAGGGGAAGCCGAGACTGTATACCTGGATTGCTCTTGGTGCGGAGGCAATAACGCTCTCTGCCGCTATTACATTCAATCTCCTTGCAAAGGGTGTAAATGATGACCTTCACAGTGGTCCGCACAACAAGCCTGATGATATGATAAGTAAGGGCGAAACATATATGCTGCTTGCCTGGATTTTCTACGGACTTGCGGTTGTCTCAACGGGTGCAACGGTATTCTTCTTTTACTGGGAAAAACCGAAGGACGAAGGGACTGCAGGTATATTCGACGCCCCTCAGAAACTCAGAATCAGCCCGGTCCTTACGGCATCGGATGATGTATACACTTTTGGAATAAAAGGAAGGTTCTGACATGAAAAGGATTTTACTTCTCTTCTTTGTTCTCTTTTTTACCGTATCCTGTGCGCAGGATTTTATGTCAGACATCCCCTGCAATATCCAGACGGAATGTCCGAAAAACTACAAGTGTGAGAAGCAGAAATGCGTCCCCTGCAATGCGCAGGAGTGTCAGAATGGTTATTACATTCAGCCGGGATTTCAGGTCCCCGCATCTTCTCTCGACTTTGGCAATGTTCAGGTCGGGACGCAGAAGATAAGTACGGTCGATGTAAAATATGTTGCAATATCGGGTGCCCCGATAAATATCAAGGGGACAATCGAAACGGATAACAAGGACAAGAACGGAAAAGACGTCTTTAAGGCGGTAAACGAGTCATTTCAGGAGCTCAAACCCGACAGTACTCTTGCCTTTCAGGTATCATATTCTCCCAAAATGCTTAAAGAGAATTCCGCCTATCTGGTGATTTCATCGAATGAACCCGGTAATTTTACTGCAAAGGTCAAACTTTCCGGCAGGGGTGTAGACCCGAATATCGAGGTTACACCTTCATCTATCGATTTCGGCAATCATTTCAAGAACGGGCCCGAAAAGACCGAGGAGATAAAGATAAGCAATACAGGTGACGGTCCTCTCCAGATAGATAGCATCTCCCTTAGTGAGGGTACTCCTCCGGACTTTGTGCTGAAGAACACACCGGCAGGAGGGGCAAGTGTCTCTCCCAACGGCAGTATATCCTTTAAGATATCCTTTACACCGAAGACTCCCGGGACCCTTACCACAACAGTTGTCATCAAGAGCGCAGATAAGGACAAACCGGTAATCAATATTTCGGTCAGGGCTTATGTAAGTGAGGAATGTGAGCCCGGCTACTATGATATGAACAGGGACCCGGCTGACGGGTGTGAGTGTCTGGGAGACAAGAGGGGCGGGACTTCCTGCGACAAGGACCTCGTAAAGTCTATTATTGCCGGAGATAATCTGCCGGATACAGGCGGTTGTGTGACAGTGACAGGTAATCTTGTGCCCGATGATGCCGAGGACTGGTGGACATTTATTGGCGTTGATACTGCCGATGTACAGGGTGGTGCGACAACGGGCGGAGACAAATACAGAATCTCGGTCAATTTTCTCTCGAATCCGGACAAGTTAATATTCGATATGTACAAGGGATGCACGGACTCGAAAGGGGGCAATACCGAATACTGTTCGGGAGCCGACTGTATTCCGAAGAAAGAGGACAAGAAGAGGAATCTCGAGGACGGTTACAATCAGAAGTGCGACTCTCTCGAATTCAGTATGTCGAAGAACACGAAGCTGCAGGGAGATATCTATATGCGGGGAGAGGAGGTATGTCAGCTCCCTGTAAACAATCCTCAGCTGCAGGACGTAAATCATTGTATAGACGATACAGCGAGATATTATATCCGTGTTTACCGTAACAAGGACAGCTCAGGCGGTATTCCTCTCAGCAGTGCCTCCTGTGAAAAGTATGTCCTTCAGATCTGTAACGGAAAATAGCTGTTTTGCTTGCGGAGTCAATCTTTTATGACAGGAAATGGTAAGGAAATAAAAAATAAGTATGAGGTAGTGGTTATAGGCGGTGGTATCGGTGGACTGATAGCCGCTACTATTCTTGCCAGAAACGGCCTTTCGGTCGCTGTCCTCGAAAAAAACAGTTATCCGGGCGGTGTGCTCTCTTCCTTTGAAAAGGACGGATGTATATTTGACAACTTCGGGACATATATCTATGGGGCGGGTTTTGCCGAACCGGTAAATTTTCTGAGGCAGGCACTCTCCGTGATAGATGTAAATCCCGAACTGCTTCCGGTCGAGCCTCCGATGGAGGTCTTTACCCCTGACAAGTCATTTACTCTTCTCAGGGACAGAAAGGAATTTTTGAGAGAGCTGAACGAATATTTCCCGTCCTTCAGGAGAGAGCTCAGTGAGTTTTATTCCGAACTCGAGGAGCTCTACGAGATACTGCTGGAGATTCCATACTACAAACCTATGGGCAGATTCTCTGTCCTGAAGACAGCGATATTCCACCCGCACCTTTCCGAAAAACTGATACTCAACTCGTTTAATACACTCAACAGTCTTTATAAAAGATACGGCTTCTCGGAGGAGCTGAAGAGTATCTTCAACAACATTGTTGCCCATTTTACACTTCTCAGGTCATATGAGGTGCCTGCATTTATATCGGCATATCTTCTTATAGGCCTTCACAGGGAAGGACTATATTACACAAGAGGGACGAATGCATATCTTGTAAAGGAGATTGTCAAGGCGGCTCAGGCTGCCGGTGTCAGTATATTTACGGATTCAAATGTCAGGGAAATTTTCGTAAGCAATAATTACGCACGCGGAGTTATACTGTCAAATGACAGGGTCATCCATGCAGACAGGGTCATCTCCAACACAACATCATACAGGACTTTTACGAAACTGATAGACAGAAAATATCTGAGCGATAATGTCAGACACAGCTATGATGTCATAGAAAATGCGGATTCATTCTTCTATCTGTATCTGAAGACCGACAAAAAGGCTTTAAGGCACATTAAATCACCCAATATACTCTATATCCCCCGACTCTCCGAAACGTATGACAAATCGGATATTGTCAGGATATTTATTCCCTCTATGATTGATAACTCACTTGTCAGAGGTAAGAGTCATCACTGCCTTATAATAAGCACCCCGCAGGACGTGTTGGGATGGAAAGACAGAACACATACAGAGAAGAAGAAAGAGGCAATGACCGAAAAGATACTCAACGGCCTGAACAATATCATCCCCGGAATAAGAGAGGCCTCATCTGTTATTAAATGCAACTCTCCGCTGGAGATCGAAGAGATAACCGGTCGCGAAGACGGGACATTCGGGAGAAAAATGGATTTCAGACAGGGGTTGTACAACAGGGGAGGTAACAAGACGGCACTGGAAAATCTCTATCTCGCCGGCGATAGTACATTTCCGGGTCAGGGGATTGCGATGGCGGCATATTCGGGAAAGCTCTGTGCCGAACTGATTATCCGGGAGCGCGGTAAAAAGTTGCCAATCTGACAATTCTCTATATAATTGTTTTATATGAGGTCTGTTTTTACAGTTATTTTTTTCCTGTCTTTTGCTCTTACTGGTTTTGCACAGAGTATATATCAGTGTACAGAGCCCGACGGTTCGGTAATCTTTACAGACAGGAGGGGGAAGAGCTGCACTGTTTTCATAAAGGTCTCCAAGAACAAGGTCGTGGACAGGCAGATAAAATTTATCAAACCTGCAAAGATTGACCCGAAGGCCTACGATGAATATATAAAAGAGGCGGCCTCTGTATTCAACCTGCCTGAGTATCTGATAAGGGCGGTAATGGCCGTTGAATCGAGTTATAATCCCTATGCCGTTTCCCCGAAGGGAGCGGAAGGACTTATGCAGCTTATGCCGTCTACTGCGAAGGATATGGAGGTCAAGGACAGCTTTGACCCTAAGGCCAATATAATGGGAGGTGCAAGATATCTGAGATTTCTGGCAAATATGTTCAACGGCGACCTTGTGCTGATACTTGCAGCCTATAATGCGGGACACGCCGCCGTAAAGAAATACGGCAATAAGATTCCTCCGTTTCAGGAGACAATAGATTACGTAAAGAAGGTCTCGAGGCTCTATCTCCAGTACAAGGAGGAGTATAAAAAGAAGCAACAGAATCTTGAGGCGAGTGCAAATTGAAGAGCAGTATAAGAAAAGACATCTTTAACATTCCGAATCTCTTTACTCTTTTCCGGATTATTCTGATTCCTGTCGTTGCCGTGCTCATTACCTACGAATCCCCCCGTAACTGTTTTCTCGCCGCACTCTTCTTCTCTCTGGCCTCCGGTACGGATTTTATCGATGGCTATCTTGCGCGCAGACTGAATCTTATTACAGTAACCGGAAAATTCCTCGACCCGCTTGCAGACAAACTGATGGTAGTAACAAGTCTCGTTATGCTCATACCGCTCAATCGCGTCCCTGCGTGGCTTGTCGTTATCCTTCTGGCAAGGGAGTTTTCAATCACTGTACTTAGAGCGCTTGCCGCTCAGGAGGGGCTCGTCCTTGCGGCAGGACAGGAGGGTAAGGCAAAGGCGGCTCTTCAGATGGTCGGAATTGTAGGGCTGCTCGTTCATTATCCGTACGAAATCAATTTTATCCTTTTCAGGGGTATGATAGATTTTCACAGGGTCGGAATTATTCTCGTAATCCTTTCGATGGTCTTCTCTCTTCTCTCGGCAGCTTCATATTTCAAGTGGTTTGCAACCGAGATAGACAAGAAGGCGCACTGAAGGTATCTGGCTTTTATTCAATCCTTTTCAGTCCTTCTTCCGGTTCTTCCAGATTCTTCTTTATGTCTTTGAGAAATCTGACCGTCTGTGCCACATCGGTTATTCTGTGGTCGAGTTTCCCGATGAGTTTGATAATGCTGATCTCCTTCAGAGTCCCGTTATCCGCTATCTTCTTTTTCTCCAGTGTGCTGACATTCATCTGGACGATTGAGGGAGTCACAATCGGTGATGCTACATCGTTTACACCGAGTTTGCCGAGATTCGAAATCAGAAATGTCCCGAGAGTCTCTCTATGCTTTTGATAGAGCCACTCCTCCAGATCGGGCGAGAGGAGGGTTGCCAGTTCAAAAATCTTTCGTCCTGCGCCGACAACAGGCCTTAAAAACCAGAATTTTTTATTGATACTGGCAATCCTGTCGAGTCTTGCCTGAGTCGAATCCTTTATCTGCTTAAGAATCCTCTTTGATTCCTCCGCTACCTCTTTAAGGCTCTTCTTGTCAACATCCCTTACTATGAGCATACCGAGGTCATCTCCGACATCCACAGGTGCTCGGATGTCAATTTTATCGGTCGGAAAGAGCCTGTATCTGCCGTTGTATGCCCATGTGTAGAGGCGGTGTTTTGTAAGCGCATTTCCGGTAGCCTTGATTATCATATCGTTCAGGGAGACCTTCGTATCGGATTTATTATTGAATTCTTCTCTGTATCTGAGGGCGTTGTCCATATTTACTTCTATTGTGGCAAGCACTGTCGGACCAACCCTCTTTTCGGAAAAGGTCCTTATCATATGCAGCCGTCGGGCAATGTAATCTTCCGGGTCAAAGATATTCATATGCAGTATTTCTCCGGTTCTTCAAGGTTTCGCTTGATTGTCGCCAGAAAACGTCCCGGTTCACCGGCATCCGTTACCCTGTGGTCGAATTCGAGTGCCAGTCCGAGATATTTTCTGTTTACGGGCTTACCGTCGACTATCTCGGCCACGTCCTTTGACGAGAGGACGAGAAGTGCTGCAATAGACGGTTTTACGAGCTGGCCGTGGCAATCGATTACACCGAGGGTACCCATATTTGTTACCATAAATGTCCCTATAAACCTGTGCTGAATTTCAAACCACCTCTTCTCCCATCTCGGAAAATACGGTCTGGCCCTTCTGGCTATCTCTGTCCATACGTTCATAAGTGCCGAAAGACCCTTGTTTTTCATCTGGAAGTTTACGTATTTCTGCATCTGTGTATCCACATTCTTTCTGACTTCCTCGAGACGTTCGTTGAATGTCTGGGCTATCTCGAAGACATTCTTCTTGTCTGTATCGGGTATCACTATGTGCATCGGGAATTCTCCGAGGTCAACAGGTGTTCGTATGTCAATTTTGTCGTTCGGATATATCCTGTATTTCCCGTCGTAATCATAGTTGAAAAAGATATGCTCCCTTAGTGCCATTGCAGTGGCTTTAAGAATAATGTGATTTAAGGTAATCTTGTATTTCTTTGCCCGCTCGTCCTGATTAAGTCTGTCCTTGAAGGCCAGGGCGGGCTCGATAAATGCATCCATATTGATCGTTACGGTAGGTGCACAGTTCAGGCGGTGAAACCTGTCGATCACCAGCCTTCTCATTGCAATAATCTCTTCAGGTGTCCTGTTCATATCTCACCTCTTCAGTTGACCTTTTTAAGATATACTTTCTGATAAAATTCCTCGAGCGACAGATTTACCTTTTCGTACCAGGCATCGAGTCTGCTTATGATAAACTCCTCAATCTTCTTCCCGAAAAGCGGGACGTGAACTTTGATATCCAGCTCCATCTCCCGGTTGATGCTCTCCTCATCCTTTTTGTATATCCTCCCCTTCCCCTTTATTGTGACCATCTTTGTAAAGACGTCGGGGACAAACTGCCAGCTGAACTCCTTCGTAGTCTTGTTGACAGTAATCTCTTCGTCGACGGTAAGGGTTTTCTGTCTCAGAATGCTCTGCGCCCTCTCTGACAACTCCTTCGATGTCGACCTTACCTTTCTCTCGATTCTCTCGTCTGTCTCATTGTTGTAGAGAGTTTTACGGCTTGCGAGATTGAGCTTTTCCGAAAGATAGTTGTCAAATTCGTCGCTGAACATAGCCCTGAAATAATCCTCTTCCTTTATCTTAAGGGTGTGGGTTGCACGGTATATCATATATTACTCCTTTAATTCGGTTCTTCTGATAACATTGAAATTGTTTATAAAGGATGGCTCTTTTTTGAGAACCGGCGGTTTTGTTGTGGCATCCGATGCGCCTTTTGCAATGAGGGATGCCCTGAATCTCTCATATTCGCCGCCTTTGAGTATCGCAAGGGCAGGGGCGCCGAGCCTCATCGAATCTCTCTTGGTCTCATATTCCATATTGACTTTCTTGAGATTCTTTTCGAAAGCTTTCAGAAAATCGGAGGCGGTTTCCTCCTTTAGTTCCTTCTGGGGCTCTATCATCAGGATGTATCTCGGGAGTTCGCCGCTTTCGTCGGGAAGGAATGTAAACCCGTTGAGCTGAATGCCGGTATCGGAGATTGTGAGGTTCACCGCGTCTGTTATGTGTGTTTCGAAGATTTTCTCTCCTGTATATGAGACGGCATTCCCTGCCTTGTGCAGAAATGCAATTACGGGTGCGCGGTTGTAGAATCCGACGACTTCCACGATGTCCCTCATATCATACCGGTAGAGACCGTTGTATCCCGTAATAACTATAGAATAACGTCCCCCTTCCTTTATCTGGTCTGCGGTAAGAATAGTCTTTCTGTCGGAAAAGTATTCCTCCTCGGGGATGAATTCGAAGAATATATATCCGGGCTGGAGTATACAGCCGCGCTCCTCCAGTTTATACGGGATTGCAAATATGCCTTCGGTTGCACCGATTCCGTATTCCATTGTAGGGGTGTTGTCGAAGTATCTGGGGAACTGCTTTATGTAGAATCCGGCCGAACCACCCTTCCAGCAGGAGATAAGGGCAAGATTTTTGAATACCTTTGAGGGTTTGAGCATTCCGTCAGATGCAAGGAGCTTCTCGAGTTCCTTTGCCCTTTTCGTGTTTCTCTTTATCTTTCTCATCAGTTTTATTCTTAAGGCGGGGTCGAGAAAGATGCCTTTCTTGATCTGTCCGTCATAGAGGTCTCTGATTATGTCTTCGGCAAACTCGTTGAGCTTTTTTGCAAAGAGCAGGACGGTAGACGGATTGGCCATCGAAAAGTGTGTGATATTCCTCTCGACGGCGAGTCTCATAATTATGTAATATTTTGTGTTGAAGTCAGTAATATTGAATATCTCGTCTTCCCAGTAGTTTCTGTTGAGAGAGATAAAGATATCCCTTATGAGCGGATTTCTTCTGTTTTTTGCCACTTCGGTTATGTACCACGGAGAGCCGTAGGGGACACCCTTCTCTGTAAATCCCTCGAGTTTGGGTGAGGTCATCTTGATAGTCCCGCCTCTGATAGCGGCCGGCGCCTCCTCTGTAATGAATCTGAAATATGGCAGAACCGACCTGCCCACATATCTGAAGTGTTCGTCTGTAATCGGTATAAACTTGGGCTTGGCTGTCGTCCCGCTGGTTGTGCCGAAGAAGATTATCTCATCGGGAGTAAGAATATTCGTCTCTCCCATTACCATTTTTTCGATGTAGGGCTCCAGCGTAGAATAGTCATTTAGAGGAACGGCCTTTTGAAAATCCTCAACCGACCTGATGTTCTGAAAACCAAACTCTCTTCCGTAGAGAGTGTCTCTGTTCTTTTCTATTATCTTTTTAAGGGCGTTCTCCTGTGCCTCTCTTAAATTGGTCGTATCGTTTTCGAATTTTTTAATGGTTCTTGTAAATAGAGCCCTCGCCCCGTATCTGAGAAAATTGTTGATAAGCAAATCCTTCATAAAGACTCCTCTAAAAGAGGTAGACCGATTATATATAAATTGGTGGTTTTGTAAAGGATAAGAGCAAGATAGTTTTATTTTGAGAAATATTGTATCCGGCTCTGTGTCTGATTTATGCCGAAAGGAGCGAACTTATATTCTATCTGGCAAACTGTGTCTTTGCGCTTTCCGGGGAGATAGGAGTTGCACTCCCGAATGCGGGTCCTGACCAGAGTACTATACCTATTACCGTGAGAATTGCCCCGCTTCCGAGAAATATCAGGTCTCCCGTCGTTCCGAACATTGTTGAGCCAAGAGCCAGATCCACACCGCCCATAGTAAGACCTATACAGGTGCCGAAAACGATACTGAGCGTTCCCACAAAGAATGCACCGAAACTTCCGGGATATACCTTATATGCAAGTTCCCCTCCCGAAACCGTAAGGTCGAGTTTCTTCCCGAGTGTAACATTGTCACCGATTCTTATACTGTATACTCCGGGGTCAAGTTTGAGCTTGCAGGGTGTGTCACAGAGTCTCTGGACCTGTTGTCCGTATGATGTGGATGTCCCCGAATATGTCCCGACCCCGCCGCCGGCGGAGGAGACTGTACCTATCGTTGTTCCGACAGACTGACTCTCCGAAAGAACCGAAAAGATCGGGATCTTCTCTGAGGCAGAATCACCTACAAGATAGAGCGTAGTAGGTGTGCCGAGTTCCTTTTTTACTGTAATTCCTCCGCTGTCTTCAACCTTGATCTGTGCAAATGAGGAGAGAGGAATAAGTACCAGAACCGCGATAAAGAAAACTTTAATAATCTTCATACTATCTGCCCTCCTTATAAGGCTGTGAAAATTTGTTAGTTCAACAGTGTATCAAAAATGGAAATATGTTCAAGAAATATTATTGGATTTTCTGGAAATAATCCAAAATTTTTCATATATCCTTAAGCAAAACTAAATCTTAGCTGGTTTTTATTCACTTTTTTCT
>DYEF01000003.1 GCA_020725805.1 Bdellovibrio sp. | reverse complement strand
TTAAAGGCTGGGGTAGAAATTGAAGAAATATGTATGTTTAAAAGTAGTGTTTCCCTCTATAGACTTGGGGGAATTTCTTATCAAGAGGTCTCTGGGATACCCCATTTTCTATATATCCCAGTGCAACGCAAAAAGCTCTTATAACAGAAGCAGGGGTTATTTTTGGCTTGACATTAAATATAAAAAGTAAAATAATCTGCTCTGGCTTTTAAAAGGAGATGGTTATGATTATATGTCCGAATTGCAAACAGGAAAACGCAGATGACTATGTCTATTGTCTTTATTGCGGGAGTGAACTCAGGGCAACACCGACTGTCCCACCTACACCTGCAAATGAACCGATTCCGCTCACGAATGTAGTCTCGAAACCGCCGGTTACACAATCATCTCCGGGGATGCCGGGCGTTCAGGTAATGCCGTGGGACCAGGTTATCCCGAATATTCCGGATGCAGGTTCAAAGATATCACAGGCACCTACAGTACCGCAGAAGGTCGAGATGGTTCCGCCTCCCATTCCGCAGAGTGTTCCGCCTGCCGCATATAACCCGCCTCCGGTCTCCTCGTCTGCGCCTGTAATTCAGGAGAAGAGATGCCCCCAGTGCAACAATATAATACCGCCGGGCTTCAGGTTCTGCGGATTCTGCGGCTATCAGGTAGGTACCGAACAGGTAGATTCACAGGCAAAGGGACGCACGGTATTTATGCAGGCTGTAATGCCGGTAGAAAAACCCAAACCGATATTCAGGGCACAGGTTATCAAGACTGACGGGACATCAGGACCGATATATACTTTGTCGACAAAGGAGACTATGTTCGGCAGGTCGAAGGGTCTGATACTGCTCGCAGATGACAAATATGTCTCCCCACTGCACGGAAGATTCAAGCTCGAAAATGACGAATTATATGTGGTAGACGAAAATTCGCTCAACGGTATTTACAGAAAGGTCGTGGGAGAGGTCGAGATTCGTTCACAGGATTATTTCAGAATAGGGAAGCAGCTTTTGAGATTTGATACAGTAAGGGAGATCGAAGAGGTCAATTTCCAGAGAATGGACGGAGACGATTCGCTCCAGATCGGTTCGACGGTACTGAATATCTGGGGAAGAGTGGTTCAGATTCTCGAGGGGGCAAGAATCGGAGAGACGAGATTGCTGGTCAATAATCCGGTAGTCTTCGGGAGAGAGGCCGGGGAGATTGTCTATCCGTACGACGGCTTTATGTCCTCGAAGCACGCTCAGGTTGAAATGAGGGAGAGCAGATTTTTCCTGAAGGACCTCGGAAGCTCAAACGGGACATTTGTCAGAATAAGAGGGACGGAGAAGCTGAATAACGGAGATATTCTTCTCATAGGGCTTTCTCTTATCCGTATCGAAATCAGATAGCAATTTTTATTGACAAAAAAAAGACTTTTAATGTATTTAAGCAAGTCCTTTTTCAAAGGAGTATGAAGTATGAAAAAGATAGGTGTACTTACAGGCGGCGGTGATTGTCCGGGCCTCAATGCTGCAATCAGGGCAGTAGTAAGAAGGGCGATTGACGGGTACGGGTTTGATGTTGTGGGCTTTAAGAGAGGGTGGAGCGGTCCCATTGACGGACTCGTCGAGCCTCTTACGAAGCTTGCGGTATCAGGAATCCTTCCGAAGGGAGGAACGATTCTCGGGACATCCAGAACCAATCCTGCAAAGATCGAGGACGGCTATCTCAAGATCAGGGATAATCTGAAAAAATTCGGTCTGGATGCACTCATTGCAATCGGAGGAAATGATACACTCGGCGTTGCCGCAAATATGTTTATCAAATACGACTTCCCGATTGTGTGCGTACCGAAAACGATTGACAATGATGTGGTCGGTACTGACTATACCATAGGATTTGATACAGCAGTCAAGATCGCCACCGAGGCAATTGACAACCTCCATACAACAGCGGAATCCCACGACAGGGTTATGGTTATCGAGGTTATGGGCAGACACGCAGGCTGGATTGCCGCACTCTCCGGAATGGCAGGAGGGGCTGACCTTATACTCGTCCCCGAAAAGCCTTTTGATATTGAAGAGGTCTGTGCAATTCTTAAAAAGAGACACGAGAGGAGAGGAAAGACCTTCTCTATTGTAGTGGTTGCAGAAGGTGCTGTATCGAAAGACAACTCCATAAAAGGGACTTCCGACAAGATGGATGTCGCATTCGACCATCCGATACTCGGAGGAATCTCCGTTGCCCTCTCGAAGGAGATCGAGAAACGGACCGGATACGAGACCAGATACGTCATTCTCGGACATATACAGAGAGGCGGAGCGCCGACCCCGACGGACAGGATTCTGGCAACCAGACTCGGTCTCAAGGCAGTCGACCTTGTGGCAAATAATGAATTCGGCAAGATGGTCGGAACCGTCGGAGGAAATATCGTCTCTGTTGATGTCAGGGATATTGCAGAACTCGACAAGCACGGAAATTACATAGGGAAGACCAAGACACTTGATATGAACTTCTATAAGGAGTCCGAGGTCTTTTTTGGATAAGACCGTTTGCAAGGGAGGAAGGCCTAATGCCTAGATCGCTCATACTAATGGGCTCGCCGGCTGACAAAGACTGGTGTAAAAAGATATCCGATGAACTGAAAAAATTTGGTATTTCGTCTGAGATGAGAGTTGCGTCTGCGCACAAGGTTCCCGAGCAGACACTGAGTATTATCAGGAATTCGGACTGCGATATTATTATTACTGTTGCCGGAAGAAGTAATGCGCTCTCGGGACTAACCGACGGGAATACCAGCAAGCCTGTTATTGCCTGCCCTCCTCTTGACGGGCAGAACGTCCTGTACGACCTTTACTCGACGGTCAGAATGCCTTCCGGGATTGCCCCGATGCTTGTCCTTACTCCGGAGAATGCCGCTCTGGCCGCTGCAAAGATAATCGGAATCAGGGATGAGGATGTAAGAAAGAAGGTAGAGGAGTATCAGAAGGCTCAGCAGAAGAAACTCTTTGACGCAGATTCGGAGATTAAAAATGGGTAGTGTAAAAGACCTGAGAATCATAAGACAGCCCGAACCTGATAAGGCAGGAGAAGGTATATTTACTTTTTCGGACAGATATTCCGTCTTCGACTGGGGAGAGATGCCCGACCTCATCCCTGACAAGGGGAAATCGATTGCCATTTTAGGTGCACATTTCTTCGAGCTCGCCGAAAAGAACGGATTCAAGACTCATTATATCGGGATGGATTCGGAGGGTAAGGCAACCAGACTCGGGGCTCTCAGGTCCGCCTCCTCTGCGATGTGTGTAAAAATATTCAATGTATACAGACCACCGCTTCTGCCCGACAAAACCTATGACTACTCCCAGTACAAAGGTATCAGCAGAAACTATCTCATCCCGCTCGAGGTAATTTACCGCAACAGATTGCCGGAAGGCAGTTCGGTCTTCAAGAGACTCAAGAGCGGGGAGATAACTCCGTCTGATCTTGGTCTTGACGCGATGCCGGAACCGGGCTCTGAGCTGAAAAATCCGATTTATGATGTCTCAACGAAACTCGAGAGGACGGACAGATACATAAAGTGGGACGAGGCAGAGAGAATATCAGGTCTTGACAGTAAAAGGATTTCCCGCCTCAAGGATATGCTGAACCAGCTTAATAATCTGATTACAGAAGAGTTTGCAAAACTCGGTCTTGTAAATGAGGACGGAAAGATTGAATTTGCGGTTGATGAGAGCGGCGAAATATGTATAGTCGATGTCTTCGGCACGCTGGACGAATGCAGGTTTACATACGAAGGGATGCCGGTCTCGAAGGAGGTTGCCAGAATCTACTATCGTAAGACCGAATGGTTCGAGGCCTTAAACCGTGCAAAGGAGAAGGACAGGCAGAACTTTAGGGAGATATGCGAAAAGCAACCCGAGAGACTCCCCTCAGAGTTCAGGGAGGCAATTGCAGACCTCTACAGATACTGCACAAACAGACTGACAGGCAGAGAGTGGTTTGCCGGTGTCCCGGAGCTTAAGGAATCGATTAATGTCATAAAGAGGTTTATATAGGTGAGCCCTCTTAAGAAAAGGATTGCCTACAAGAAAAAAAGCGGATTTCCGGCCGGAAAGTATATTCTCTATCTCATAATTTTTGCAGCAGCCGTATATGTCCTTTTCTATCACAGATTTGACAACCGTACCATATATGAGAGAGTAACCGGTTTCTTCAGGTCCGAAATTGAAAAGAGCCCGTCGGTCAGTATAGTTGATGCAGACAGGGAAGTAAAAAAGGTCATCAGGAATGAGCAGAAAAGGGAGAATCACAGTCCCGATAAGGAGCCTGTAAATAAGACTGATACGGAGAAGGACGAGATTGAGGAAGTAATAAAGAAGAAGCTGGAAGGGAAGTGACTGAGCTATAGCTCGTAGCCGGATATTGAAAATCTGAAATGAAAACAGAGCAAACAGGAATTTTAGAGAACTATTTCTTTTCGATACTTTTGAGTGTTTCCAGAATATCCTTTAGTAAGAGAATATTTTCGGGGACAGGTTTGGGCTTTGCCTCTTCCTCCTTTACGGCAAGTGTTTTGAGCTTCTGAACAGGTTTGATTACTCCCCAGAAAATTACCGAGGCGACAATCAGAAAATTGATAACTGCGTTGATGAACTTGCCTACAGAGACAGGCCCTACTTTGATTGCAGAAAAGTCCGGTGCACCGCCGATGAGACCAAGCATAGGCGTAAAGACATCCGCAACCAGTGAGTTTACAATCTGATTGAATGCCGCACCGATAATGACCGCTACCGCGAGGTCGATTACATTACCCCGTAGCAAAAATTTCTTAAATTCCGATAAATTCATCAAAATGTTCCTCCGTTACATTGCTGATATATTCCGGAGCATAGCACATCTGATGCAGATTTGAATTATTGTTTTTACGAAAGACTTTTTCGGGCAGATTAGAAAAATGTTTACAAAAGGTGCTTTGATGGGATAGAATTGTTTTATGAGTTATTTAATTGTTTTTTTAATGTCTTTGTTTGTTATAAACCAGTCCGATGCACTGGACTGCAATCGCGGCAGAATGCCTGAAAACGGTGATTGGGTCAGCTACAGCATTTATTCTGAGAAGGAGAAGCTGGAGCTGAAACTTGCCATTGTAGGGGAAGAGAAGGAGAATGAGAAGAAGGCACTCTGGTTTGAGATAATTGCGAGGGGTAAGGAACTCGATTTTATTATCAAGAGGCTGATTGTCGGAGACCCGCTGAGACCCGATAAGGTTTTAAGACAGATTGTAAAAATAATCAACAAGAGCAGACCCGGCTATTCTCCCGTACTCGAGGTTCCGACAGGCTCGCAGGATAAGACGGAAGAGACGCTCAAATCGTTTCCCTGTATAGAGAACGTCGGTGAGAAGATACAATACAAGTTTGGGAAGAAGAGTATTCCAGCCTTTTCGGTAAAATCCGACAAGCCGAAATCCAAGATGATTTATTCAAAGGAGATACCGTTTTTCGGAGTGATTAAGGCAGAATCCGAGAATACAAAAATAGAGCTCATCGACTTTGGCCGCAACGCCTCCTCCGAAATTACCGAAGAGCCGATAAGGCTGATAGAGCAGGAGAACTTACCGGGTAGGTAAAAGATATCTAAGAGTTAGTTCAATCTGACTAATATCATAAAAAATACTTTTAGATATAGATAAATTATTCCGCTCTTTTGATTTCAGAGCTCATATAATCTTCAGTTCTTCGGCACTAATCTCTCTATGGTTTTTTGAATAATTACAGAGGTATTCGATAACTTTACTTGTATCTCTCTGTCTTCCCGACGGGTATTATATAGAGCGGGATTTCTCCATTTTTCAGTGATAAAACACCCGCGACCTTATCATCGTCGAATGCACCTACAAGGACAGAGCCTATTCCGAGTGAGACACCCTGAAGCGATATGTTCTGTGCACTATGTCCCGTCTCCATAAAGATATATCTGATCCCGCGCTCACCGTAGACAGATGTTGTTTTTTCGGTTATTGCGGTAATGACAAAAATCATCGGGGCACTTTTGCACATCTGTGGCTGATATGTCGTCTCGGAAATCTCGTTGTAAAAATTCCCCTCCTTTATGTTTGTGAGAAAATGTCCTCCGGAATCATATTTGTAAAGCCCCGGTTTCAGTTTTTCAACGTTCTTTACCACAACATATATCTCAAGCGGGTATGTAGCGCCGGCAGATGGAGTGGTCTTTCTGCCGTCTTTCTCCGTGATTCCGTAAGCGGCCCATAATAACTGCGATACTTCCGGAATACTCAGAGGTGTATCCTGAAATTTCCTGACAGACCTTCTTTTGCTGAGTGTCTCTTCTACTGAGACTGAACCCTTTGTTTTTGGTTCGGGCAGAAATATTTTCTTATCCTTCAACTTGCCATCCTCCTTGGCATCGCATTTTGTATAGATTGAAAACGCCGCGATGAGAAGAATCATACTTGTCACTGATATAATTTTTATCTTCTCCATAGCTGACTAAAATAATCCGACTGAGAAATGCCACGCCATAACGGGCTCCGAGACCGCCTCGTCCGGCATAAGGTTGAAGCCGATATCGAGTGCAATAGGACCGACCGGTGTTCTGTACCTGAGTCCGAATCCGGTCGTCGCCCTGAGCTTCAAAAACGAGAAGTTGTCTGAATTTGCCCAGAGATTTCCGGCATCGATAAATATACCGCCGTCGAAACCCTTTGTAAGAGGGAATCTGAACTCTATCTTGTACATAAGATAGGTATTTCCTCCCGGAGAGAGTTTTACTTCTCCTCCTTCAATCTTTGATTCGTTGCTGATGTCGGCGGGCCATACGGCACTTTCGGCAATTCCCCTGAGGGTAGAACGTCCGCCCAGATAGAAGAACATATCCGATGGTGTCTGAGAGTCGTCGGCGAGCGAAAAGATGTTGCCTCCGGCAATCTGCAAGGCGAGGGTATTCTTCCTGCTGGTCGGGATATAGAGGGTGTTTACCGAATTCAGTTTGAGAAGCGAGACCGGTTTTGAGCCAAGGTTCTGGACATATTCACTGCCAAGAGTAATGTAATATCCTCTGTGCGGGTTGAACTTGTCATCCCGTCTGTCATAGGTGATCGTAGGTTTGACCGAGCCGAGGATGTTGGAGCCAAGCGGTGTTCTGAGAGCCTGCAGCTCCGAGTATGAGAGTGCTGAATCGGGAATGACAGCCGGGGTCCGCTTGAGATACTTGTAATCCAGTGAGAGCTGGAGGTAAAACGAAAGAAATTTCAGGGTCTGAATCTCGAAGGAGGGGCTGAGTGCCGACCTGTCCATATAATACGCCCGCTGATTTACACGTTCATTTATTATATCGAGTCGTGTGGAGGCCATAAGAGGGATGCCGTAGATCTTAGGATAATTAAGTCCGAGATTTAAATAACGTGAGACGGCATCGGTGAGCACGAGGTCCTTATACGCCGATGCCACACTGTCATCGTAATAGCCCGGGATATACATAAAGACCTGATAGCTGAGTGTGAGCCGCGAGTTGAACTCGAGGGCACTTCTGAAGAGATTGAGATGATTGAACATAAAGGTCGTTCTTATGCCTTCTTCCGTAGAAAGCCCGAGGGAGTATTCGATATATCTCGGTTCGTTCTCCCTTACCTGAACGAGTACATCCTTTTCAGGCAGAACGAATTCGGGCTCCAGAACGCTCAGGCTCGCGTCCTGAAAGACAGAGAGTCTCAAAAGCCTCGCCTGAGAGGATATCAGGTCATTCTGTCTCAAAAGCCCACGTTCCTTGAGAAATATATTCGAAAGAATGACCGAATCGTTCGTTGAATAATTTCCCTGAGGAATGATTCTTTTTACGTATACCTTCGGATTTTCTTCTATAATAAACCGAATGTCAGCCGTTTTTCTGTCCCCTGAAAAATCCACCTCGTAATCAACAGAGACAAAGTAGTACCCCTCGTTTTCATACATCCTCCTGATCCCGAGTGCCGCATTCTCCAGTTCGAAATAACTCAGGGGTTTGTTCCTGAGGCTTCTCGTATTCATAGAGAGGATGAAAGATGAAAGTGATTTGTTGTTTTCGAAGCTTATCTTCTTTACGATTGTCTGAACTCCCTCTTTGATTGTGTATCTTAAAGTGACCTGACTTTTGGATTCATTGAATATCATCTGTGGTTCCTGAACCTCGACACTTAAAAAACCGTTTGATTTGTAGAAGTTTTCGAGTGTGGAATTTGTATGCAGATACTCTCCTGACAGAAGTTTTGTCCTGTCCTGCTCAACCGATATCCTTCTCTGGTACCCGGATTTGTCACTGATATCAGATATCAGAAGTCCGTATTCCATCTCCTGATACTTTACCTGTTCGAATGCAGATTCCTGCGGGAAGACCTCCTCTATATATGTCTGAATAATATCACTCAGTACCTGACTGCTGTAATGCTTGTTGCCTTCGAACTCGAATCCCTTGATTAATACCTGATTCTTCTCATCTATATCAATTATGAGATGGTCGTAATTCATCTTTCTCTTTATTCTGACATTTATCTCCGCAAAATAATATCCGTAGGACCGGTAAAGTTCGGTTAATTCGTATTTGATGACGTCAATGTCCAGTCTCTCCTGTGATTCAATAAGGTTCATAAGATTCTCTCTGATCTTTCTTAGCGGCATTGTCCTGTTGCCTTTTACCAGAACCTTAACAGGTCTTTCGTTTTCGATCTTTACCGATATATCACCTGAGTTTTTCTGGGGGTTGTATTTTACGGAAGGCTCCGATACAGAGACGAATATCCGTCCTTTGTTTTTGAAACTCTTTATTAGTTTCTCCCTTTTCTTTTTGATGTTTACGATATCAAGAGGTTCGCCCTCATTGATTCCGAGTGTGTTGAGTGCAGATGAGCGGAGTCTGATATCATTTACTTCTATCTCGGCATTGCCCACGACAGCCCTTTCATTCTCCTCGATGATAACGAAGAGATTCAGAACGTTCGGAAGGTCTGTATTCTCCGTATATGTCTTGACGACCGCCTTTCTGAAACCGCGGGAATAGAGATACTGGGTAATTTTTTCGATATAGTTGGTCTCCTGTGCCTTGGAAAAGATACTCATCCTGTTGAATTCCATTGCCCTGATTATGTCGAGCGTCGGGACATTTTCGTTGCCGAATATCCTGACATCCTTAATAAAAACAGACGGAACGATTCTGAATACAATATCGGTACCTCCGGACCGCTGTGAGGCATATACTTCGACATTGTCGATATCGTAAACCTTGTATATCAGCTTGATGGACCTCTTTACTGCCTCGATGCTGAGCTTGTCACCTTTCCTGAGCGGTATGAGTTTCAGAATATCCGTCTGCATATCCTGAGAGACGCCTTTGATTTCGAGTGAGAGGACCTTTTTGCCCAGAATATCCTTTATTGTTTCCTGTGAGCAGATTTCCTGCGCGGAAAGAAGCAGAAGGAATATGACTGACAGAATCCTCTTCATACTCAGAACTCCCACGTCCATTTGACATCTACACCCAGATTCCCGACCGGCACCTGTGCCTGAGAGTTCCATTGGGTACGAAGCGATGTCTTCTGATTGAGTTTGTAATCCAGTTCTATCTTCTGGTCCTGTGAATAGATGAGGGAGGAGGAGTAATTGAGTCTGAGATTCTGCATAAGTTTCCACGAGACCTGAACCTGCGGCACGTTCATCCTCAGTGTGTCGGAATATTTGGATGAGATTCTGAAGGTCTCCACGGGGATAGGGATTATATCCTTGAGCTTCTGGTCAACCCCTGCCACACTGGAGATAATACCGAATGATTCATCCTGACCCTTCTCCTGTGTTCCAACCTTCTGCGGTGTGCTTCCGAGTGCCAGGCAGGTAATGATATCGGTCTCGGAAAACGGCGGACTCGTATTGTCTTTGTAGTGGATTCTTATGTTTTCATCGTTGCCGGTCACGGACATATCGATATTGTGGTCGATTCCGGAGTTGGTATCGTGACATACCGTGGAGAGTACGAAATCCAGATTGTAGGCGATGCGGTATTTCTCTGTGAATTGTACAATACCTCTCTTGAGTGTGTATTCGTTGCCGGAGAGAATCATCTTACCCTTTATGGCATTTACTGTCCCGTTTATACCTATCCTCTCATTCGAACCGGTAAGCCTCAGGTCTGCCTTGAATTCCGAGTCGGCAACAAGGTTGTTTTTTACAACGATTCCTGACGGGGCCCTGAGCCCTATGTCAAAAAATACGAATTCGTTCTCCTTCGAATATGCAGTAAATTTGGGTTTCTTTTTACTCAGTTCCATAAGGAGCATATTGAAATCCACGTTTTTGCTGTATGTGGCTCTCTCGATATCGATTTCTCCGCCGATGAGCAGTTTCTTCAGGTCTCCTCCGATTGAGATATAACCGCTTACGACAGAAGGCAGCTCTTTCGGGAAGGAGAGAAATGCCCTTGATATATCCACCTTTATATCGAAGTTCTTCGGGACAAATGATTCGAGTTTTATATCTCCGCTGCCGCTGAATGTTCCGCCCGCAAGTTTACCCCTGAGTTCATTGATGGTGATAATATCCTTCTGCATAAAGAATCTCAGTGAAGTGTTTTCGAACGGGTGGGGAAAGAACGATAGTTTGATGAGAGAGTTCGACAGCGAACCGTTGATGCTTGCCTCCGGTTTCTTGATGCTCCCCTGAACATTGAAATCCGCTGATAATGCCCCGGTGGCACTGACTGCGTTCTTAGTCAGACCCTTCAGCATTCTTAGAGGGACTATTGTATGCCCGCTTATATTCAGTGAATCCGGATTGAACTGGGCTGCATTGACGAAAAATTCTATATCCTCACCCGTAATATTTATGTCACTGAAATCGATATGTCCGTCAGATAGCGTAAGCATTACGGGATTTTTCAGGGTAAATTTCATATCATAGGCGGTTGCATTCATATTCTTTACTGTTATTGTCCCGCCGATGCTGCCTTTGCCGAAATTCCCGGAGAGGTCTATGTCGATATCCTCCACAGTGGATATGTCGGCGTTCTCTGTGAAGAAGCGGAGAATATCCATATCCCTTACATTTGCCTTTATATAGTAATTGTCGGGGTGGTTACTGTCGTTTGTCATCGAAAAGAGGATTCTTTTGTCGTCAAGGGAAGCCGAAATGCTGAAGAGTTTTCCTCTGAGAGTTCCCTCTGAGGTCAGCCTCCCCAGATTGCTTGAGAGTACCATAACCTTGTCAACGGTTCCGGTAAAGGAGAGCGAGGGTTCATCGAGACTGCCGTCACCTTTGAGTCTCCCGCCGAAGACTCCCGAGACCTTTACAGGAAGATTTCTTATGAATTCACTCTCTTCGAGTCTGATTCCCTTCATATTCATTTCAAGACCTATGCTGCGGTCTTTCCCGATACGGCCGTTTGCTTCGATATTCCCTCCGTACAGGTCAATTTTCAGTCTGCTTAGATTCATATTTCCGTCTTCCAGATTGAGTAATCCCTCGATTCTGTCGACCTTTTCACCGCCGGCTGTGAGGTCAGTAATAACCGATTCAACGTTGCCGCTGAGGTTACTGACGGGTCCTTTGAGTTCTGTCTTTATGCTTATTATACCCTTGCTGATATCCACGGTCCTGAATGACTGAGGAAGTAGTGAGACAACATTCTTTGCCTGAGCCTCCTTTATCTCTGCCCTTACCTCTATGTCGGGTGCGCCTTTCATATCCAGTATTACCTCTCCCGAGTAGGACATCTCGTTGACCCTTCCGGAGATATTTCTGAACGAGAGGTGATTGTTGAAAAACTCCACAGATACCTTTACGGTGCCTCCGTAGAAATGTTCGAACATAAATCCTCTTGCATTGACATCTCCCGAGATTCTGAGTGACGGAAAGGGTCCCTTCAGAACCGCACTGAGCTGTGAAACTCCTCTGATATCAAGTCCGGCAATCGGGGTAATATCAGAGAAATCCATGTTCTCGCTCGTCGCCTTGAGGTCCATATATCCGTCGCCCAGAAATCCGATAAAGGAATTGCGGACCTTTACAGATGATTTTTCCGTATTTATATCCACGCTTTTTAGGGATACTCCCTTCTCTGTAATTGTAACATCTCCCGAGAGAGCGGCATTTTTGAGAGAGAATACCGGTTCACCTCTGTTTGGCAGAAAATAGTAATCCGGAAAGATTCTGGGTCCCGAAAGTGAAAGAACCGGTTTTGTATCGACTACCACACCCTTTTCCGGGTCTATGTAAAAGACGAAATCGACCGACCCTTTGACCTCGAGCATTACTATCGAATTTACACCGAGGTTTCTGAGCAATTCGGCGAGTTCGAGTCTCTCGATGCTGACATTCCCTATGAATTTTATTTGCTTATTTATTCCACCGGAGGCATTTACCAGAATCCTGTTGCCATAGTTGTCAGCCCTGAAATTTCTGAGCTGAATATCCCCGTTGTCGTATACAACCTCTCCCTTAAAATTTCCTATTCTGAACTGCTCGATATTGACACCGTTTCCGGCAATCTCGCACTCTGCTACCGGAAGACTGATTTTTCCCCTGATTCCGCATTTAAGGGATACATCACCCTCGGCCTTCTTCATATTTACGGGATAGTTTTTCAGATAGTTAAGGGGGAGGTTTATCTCGGCACTCATCCTGAATTCGGGGTCGGACAGATTTTTTATATCTCCGGATGCAGAGAGTATCTTTCTGCCGTCCAGAACGACTGAGAGAGATTTTACTGCAAGCGTATCTCCCAGATAACCGATACCGGCATTGATATTCAGGTTGTAGAAAGTATCCTTGACCTTTATTTTTGCATTTAGATTTGACAGATTTGCATCAGCGGCCTTCGCGACATAGGAGCCCGACAACTCCTGTAATTCCGCTCTGCCTGACAGGATATCCTCGTAGGTGACTGAGATATTCAGATTTGAGACCGAGAATTTCTCGATTGTAATATCAGGCAGTTCCTTCGTCTCTTTTGCCTCCTTTTTGTTCTCGGGAGGCTTTTTGAAAAGCTCTTCGAATCCTATAATTTTGCCGTCTTTTATGGTGACCTCGGAATCTATTCCGTCAACGGATATTTCGGAAACAACCATCTTTCCGAACAGAAGGTACGGGAGGCTCAGCGAGGCATTGAATCCCCTTATTTTTACAACACTCTTTCCTTCCGGATTATTCAGACCGAAGTTGCTCAGTTTGAGTTCGGCAGTAAATATGTCCAGTCTTATCGATTCAAGATTGATATTCAGACCTGTCGTTGCCTTGACTGTCTCTCTGATTTTCTGACTTACAAAGTGAATACCCTGAGGTGATTTTAGAAAAAGAAAGAGCAGAAAATAGAGTATCATTACGATACCGGTCAGAACAAGTACTATCCTGAACGGCAGAAATGCAATCTTTTCAACACGCAGCCATCTTCCCATCGGACTTATACTCTATCAGATTATCACTTTCTTTCAAATTATTTTAACTGACTGCTTCAGTTCTTCTTGAACATATCCAGAAGAGCCGAACTCACAGTGGCAAATCTCGTACGGCTCGATGCCCAGTCCCGCAGTTCCTTGATATTCTCTTCGTACGTCTCATAGAGAGGCACGGTCTCCCTGATTGCAATCTCAATATCCCTGTCTGTCAGCTCCCTCTTCTCCGAGAACGCCTTGAAGAGTGCCGCTATGATTATCTGTTCTATCTCGGCACCGCTGAAGTGCTCGGTCATATTGACAAATGCCTCTATGTTATAATCGTCGGGATTCCTGCCGCGTTTTCCAAGGTGAATTCTGAATATCTCGTTGCGTTCGTGCACATCAGGGAGGTCAACGAAGAAGATCTCGTCAAATCTTCCTTTCCTGAGTAATTCCGGAGGAAGATTGGTAACATTATTTGCTGTTGCTACCACGAATACGGCCTCTTTCTTCTCCTGCATCCATGTGACGAACATTCCGAATGAACGGGATGTGCTTGACTCCTTTTCGTCCTTGACCCCTGAGAGTCCCTTTTCAATTTCATCAATCCAGAGGACGACAGGTTCGAGCGAGCCCGCAACTTTTATGGCATTTCTGAGAGCCTCTTCAGGTGTCCTGTCGGCTGTATAGAGGGAAGCCATATCGAGTCTGAGCAGGGGGAGTTTCCACATATTGGCAATCGATTTTGCCATAAGGGATTTTCCGCAACCCTGAACACCGAGGAGTAAAAGACCCTTTGGTGCCGGCAGGCCGAATTTTCTTGCCTCGTCGGAAAACGCCTTTTCCCTTTCGGTGAGCCACTTCTTCAGTTCGAAGAGCCCTCCGACCGAACTGATATCCTCTTCCGGTTCGATATAATCGAGCATATCGTATTTGCGGATGATCTTCTTCTTCTCTTCGATCACGAGGTCTATATCGTCCAGTCTGTAATCCCCGCCCTTGGCAAGCGCCCTGTTGAAGACGCGGTATGCCTCGACGAGAGTCAGTCCTCTTGACGCCCTTATAATGGTCTCGACAAACTCTTCGGGAAAGATTGTACTTCTCTCAACAAGGACACGGTTAAATACCTCCCTTAGTTCCGAATATGTAGGAAGCGGCAGGTCGATTATTGCGATATCTTTTGAAAGTTCCTGTGGTATTTCGAGAACAGGAGAGGATATTACAACCATCGAGCCCTTGCTGGCCAGTATGTGCGCAATATCTCTCATCATCCGCATCACAACCGGATGGCCGATGAATATATGAAAATCCTTGAGCAGGATGAATCTCTTCTTCTCTTCCGATGCTGCCTGTTCCAGAAGGGAGAGGACAGAGAGGACAGGTTCCTCCCTCGTTATGTGATTGTTCTGGGAAGAGGCACTCCATATCTCAAAAGAGATATGCTGGCTGTTTGTGATTTCGGATAAGGCAGAGATTACCCTGTCCTCCTCGAATGTAATGACATACACATAAGGATATCTTGCACTGTAATACGAGAGTATCTCTTCCTTAAGATTCATAGTATTCTCCGATTAGATTGTAACCTGCAGGACTTCCTCCACTGTAGTAATTCCCTGCGCGATCTTTTTGATTCCGTTTTCCCTGAGAGTACTCATACCGTCGAGTCTTGCGGCCTTTAGTATCTCCCTTGAATCTGCCTGTGCATTTATGAGTTTCCTTATCTTGTCATTGACAATCATCAGTTCGAATATGCCTGTCCTTCCCAGATAACCTGTATGCCGGCACTTTACACATCCTTCGCCGTAGTATCCCACAAGGCGCGGCGTCTGTCCCTCGGGCACGTCTATTCCGAGCATCTGTATCTGGTCCGGTGTAATCATTGTCTCTCTTTTGCAGTGCGGGCAGATAACCCTTACGAGGCGCTGGGCGAGTATTCCCAGCAGAACGGAAGAGAGCAGATACGGTTTTACACCGAGTTCGAGCATCCTGCCCACTGTGGATGCAGTATCGTTTGTGTGAAGTGTCGAGAAGACGAGATGCCCTGTCAGGGCGCTGTGGACAGCCATCTCCGCTGTCTCGGGGTCTCTTATCTCTCCAACCATGATGATATCCGGGTCCTGTCTCAGAATATTCCTCAGGGCATTTGCGAAAGTCAGGTCGATCTTCGGGTGAATCTGTGTCTGGTTGAGGGTGTCATAGACCATCTCTATAGGGTCTTCTATGGTCGTAATATTTACGTTCGGGGTCGCTATCTCCCTGAGAGTGGAGTAGAGTGTCGTAGTCTTTCCGGAGCCGGTCGGTCCTGTAACGAGTATCATCCCGTTTGGGGATTCGATTATTTTCGAATACTGCTCGAGTTCCTCGTCGCCGAAACCGAGCTCGAATAATTCCTTTGTCATTACATCCGGGTCGAATATCCTGATTACGATCTTTTCACCGAACGCAACCGGTAGGGAACTGATTCTGAGTTCAACCTCATTGTCTCCCAGACTGGTCTTGATTCTGCCGTCCTGAGGTCTCCTCTTTTCGGCTATGTCCATACGGGCCATAGTCTTTATACGGGAAACGATTGCGTTGTGCACTACCTTGGGAAGTTTGTAGATACTGTGCAATACCCCGTCAATCCTGAATCTGACCTGAGAGAATTCTCTCTTAGGCTCAATATGAATATCCGATGCCCGCTGACTGAAGGCGTAGTGGAGAATATACTCGACGGCATTTACTATGTGACGGTCGGTATATTCGATCTCATTGAGTGATTTCAGCTTTACGTACTGCTCTAGGTTTGAGATATCCACACCTTCGTTCATCTGCTTCTCGGCCTCTTTTACTGACTTCTTGAATCCGAAAAATTCGGTTATTACGTTGAGAATATCGGTCTTCGAGGCGAGAATGACATTTGTATTGAACCCTGTAATCCTCTTTACATTCTCTATCAGTTCCGTATCAAAGGGGTTATGTACGGCAATGCTTATATTTCCGTCCCTTATATCGACCGGAATGACGATGTGTGAACGTGCAAAAGGTCTCGAGAGTACACCTGTTACGACGTCCGCGTTGAGTTTGAGCGGGTCTATCTTGAGATAGGGAATCCCGAGTTCCTCGGCGACAATCTTTACGATATCATCTTCGCTGAGTTTCTGCCCGTTATAGACAATCTGTGCAGCCTCGGCGATTTCCGGAGGAGAGGGTTCATATCTGATATATTTTATGCCGTTCTGAATGTAACCTTTGTTTTTTATAATGAGTGCCTTGAACCTGTTTTCGGCCAGCAAAAGTTCTCTCTGCTGTTCCTGTGTGATTATATTGCGTCTGAGCAGGAGCCCGAGCACATAGGAGAAAGTGAACTGGGAGCGCGTTGTTATATCTCTGTCTGACCGCATCTGTTATTCTTTATCCTCCTTTTTCGAATCTTTGTTCCCGTTCTTCTCTTCTCCGTTCTGTTCCTTTGCCACATTCTTCAGGAACTGGGAATTGAGCATCTTCGGAAGTTTGAGTTTGAATGCTGCCTCCGGCACCATCTTGCCGTCCGGAGTCTGAACGAAACGGACATTGGGGTGCATCATCTGTGTCCCCGTGTCAGTGTCAGCTGTATTGCCGGAGATTCCGGTATCTGATTGCACCTGTACGGCGTTTGTCTGGCTTGCTGGATTCTGATTGATATTTTCCTGACCAGCCTCCTCCTTCGAGCACCTCGAACAGCCGGTAAAAAGGATGAAAGTAACAAGTAAAACGACAAAGAGTCTGTACATAATAAAAATCTCCTTAAAAACGGAAACCTGACATACAGATACTATCACAAAACGGGCGCAAATCAAAATTTTGTCAGGCCGGCATAATGACCGGAAATAAAAAGGGCTGCCTTTACGGCAGCCCGCAGTGATTACATTAGGGACTGAGTCTTACTGTATGAAATTGATATCGAGCCCGCTTCTGTCGAGTGAGAGGATAGACTGCGCAAGCCACTCCGTCCTTGTCATTAGGTGATTGACGAAGAAGTGTGCGGTCTTGATCTTACCGTCGTAGAAGGCGGCATCGGGGTTTTCGGCTATTTCCTTTGCCTTTGCCTCATCGGTCTTGATGCCTTTTTTGGCAAAGAGTTCATTCAGTTTCTTCTCTGCAACGATTGCAGCCTTCACCCAGAGCCAGCCCAGTACCGTATCGCCGAACATGTGGAGATAGTTTGTTGCAGAGAAGGCCGGATATGCCATATCTCCGCCCATCGAGAGTTCGGCAAATTTCATGGATACTTCAGCAAGTCTGTTCTTCGTGGCTTCGAGTTTCTTGACGAGTTCCCCGAAGGCAGGGTGATTCGTATTCTCTTCGCACCACACATTGAAGTCATTGAGGAATGTCATAAGCAGGAGTCCGCCCTTCATTGAAATCTTTCTGCCGAGCAGGTCCATTGCCTGAATACCGTTAGTCCCTTCGTATATCGATGCGATCTTGCAGTCTCTCAGATACTGTTCGACAGGATATTCTGAGCAATACCCGTAACCGCCGAATACCTGAACTGCAAGTTCCGTAACCTTGAAGCCCATATCGGAACAGTAGGCCTTGACGATTGGAGTATACAGGTCCAGAAGTCCGTGATTCTTCTCCTTAATTTCCGGATCCAGCGAGTTTTCTGCCAAATCTGCAAATACAGATGCCTGATAGCAGAGCATTCTCATACCCTCTGTATATGCCTTCATTGTTGCGAGCATCTTTTTTACGTCGGGATGTTTTATTATCGGGATTCTCGGGGCGTCTGCGTTTTTGAAATCTTCGATTGATGTCCCCTGAATACGTTCCTGAGCATACTTCAGTGCCTCGAGGTAGGCGGCAGATGCACAGGCAAGTCCCTGAAGACCTACTCCCATTCTTGCCTCGTTCATCATCATAAACATATACTGAATACCCTTGTTCTCCTCGCCGATGAGATAGCCGATACATTTTCCGTTTTCGCCGAATGACAATGTGCAGGTTGCCGACGCCTTTATACCCATCTTGTGTTCGATTCCGATACATTCAACGTCATTTCTTGCTCCGAGAGTTCCGTCATCGTTGACCATAAATTTGGGTACGAGGAAGAGCGAAACGCCTTTAATTCCCTTTGGAGCACCCTCAACTCTTGCAAGAACGAGGTGAATATGATTACTGGTCATGTTGTGTTCACCGGCAGATATGAATATCTTCTGTCCGGTAATCAGATAATGGTCCTTCTCTCTCTTTGCGGTTGCCTTGAGGTCTCCGACTGCGGAGCCTGCCGATGGCTCGGTAAGACACATGGTCCCCTGCCATTCACCGGTATAGAGTCTGTGGACATATTTCTTCTTCATCTCTTCGGTGCCGTAAGCCTTTATCAGTCTCGCGGCAGCCATTGTGAGACCGGGATACATATAGAAGGCAATCGATGCGGCAAAAAACATCTCTGATGCAGAGCTGTGAATGCCGTTTGGCAGACCCTGACCACCGAATTCCGGGTCACCCGAGGTCGCAACCCAGCCGTTTTCACAGAACTGTTTATAGGCCTCCAGATACTCTTTTGGAACAATCACCTCTCCCTTTTCGAATCTGACAGGATTCTTGTCTCCCGGCTGATTTATCGGTGCAATCGTGTTTGTTGCAAAGTTTGCTGCTTCGGAGAGAATCATCTCAAAGTCTTCCCTCGTCTGGTCCCTGAAAGCCGGGATATCCTTGTAGATCTTTTCTACCTCGAAGAGGTCAAAGAGGGTAAAGAATATGTCCTTCTTGTCAATTGAAAAATTGGATGCCATAAACATTCCTCCTGAATGTGGGTTTCTGAAAATTCAAATACAGAATGTGAATGTATAAAATATAACAGATTAAGTCAAGCATTTTTTGACACAGTGTGTCAAAGGTGTTTTTTGATGTTGCTTGCGGTAGGCACAGGTTACGGATTTCTGAATCTGCTATGCCGTTTTTTTGCGGCTTTGATTAAAGTGCTCTGCCTGAATTTTTCTTGATTCGAACAATATCTGTGGTAAAAATCTGTCCTAAATGGCTGTTATCAATACTTCTGAAAAATACAGATATTATTTCCTTTCAGCGGTTGTGGTTGTATTCTCCCTGCTTTTACGGCTTGTCCCTCCGCCTGACAAATACGGCCTGAACATGAAGGAGATTGACTATATAAGGTGGATTAGGAATCTGAGCGGATATGATTATTTTATCAACTGTGCGGCGAATCATCACGGATTTCTTCCCCCGATGCTGCTGAAATACTGGCTGCTGATTATGCCGGACGGGAACACAGATCTTTTTGCGAGATTACTCTCGCTGATTATTTTCCTTCTGCTTCTGCTGGTTTTATTGACTATAAAGGGCGAAGAATTCGACAGAAAGACAAGACTGCTTTCTGCATTTATGCTGTCGGTCAACGGGATGCTGATAGCCTTTTCGAGAAATGCAAGGCTCCTTCCTCTCTTTGTGCTCTCTTTCTTCCTCTTTTCTTTCTTTCTGTACAGAAATTTAAGAAACTGTAATCTGAGGGACTCAATATTTTTATTCCTGTTTTCGCTCCTGTCACTCGTTACACAGCCAATCTCTGTTATTTTTATGGGTGCTGTTCTTTTGGGTGGTATTGTAGTTTTCAGAAATGCCGGTATTTTCCTGAAGTGCCTGCTGCCGCTGATTGCCGCAGTAATCGTCGTCTCTCCCTATTATTTCTGGCTTTTTTATTTTGGCAAGGCAGAGTCCGAACTTTTTCCTGTGAATTTAAAAATAATGACAAGGTGGTTCTATAATCTGTTTGATGATTTTGATACAATCCTGTTGGTCTTGTTTGCTGCTGTTGTAAGCACACACATAAGGGAGATTCTGAATATCTTAAAGGAGTGTTACAATAATACGCTATTCAGGTTCTTTCTGTTTGGTCTGCTTTTCTGCTTTCTGTCTCTGGTGATGATATCTGTATTTCTGCCGCTTACGAGAATTTATTATATCATTCCGCTCATCGCATTTTCTTCTGTGCTGGCAGGATTCGTATTGTCAAGATTATCCCTGAAGGTTATATGGATTATCGTTGTTTTGCTGGCGATCAAGGCTTTTCTCTCCTACGCAATATTTGAAAAACAGGTATTTGCCTTCTGGCCTTCCTATGGGATAGAAAAAAATATCCTGAAAGAATTCAGAAATTCGGGAAGTTATAAGGAGATAGATATCAGTAAGTCTGTCTTTATTAACCTGCCGATTTATCATACAAGGGCATTTGATTATTACAAAGCCCCTGAAGAGAGTTATTTTCCTCCAATGGATAAGTTCGGATATGTGGAGGATATAATAAATCCTGAATATCTTATTGCGGATGCAATGACAAAGGACTTTTATCTGATACTCTGGGAGAATTGTGAAAGGCACAAAGACCTGTATCAGAAAAAGGTCTGTCTCCTGAACATGGATATTCTTGACAAGAATTTTGAAAAATCTCAGATCTGGGAGTTCCATTTTACAAAGAAGAAGAAGGTTATCAGGGTCTTCCGTCTGAAAAAGAGGGACAGAGAGACTACCGGATGAGACCGGAGAGCAGGTTTGCCTTGTAAATAATGTTGTTCAATCCCCTGTCTTCCGGCAGAATGGAATGGTTGTTTAATATGTATATGCCTTCAACAGGAGTTTTCATCTGGGAGAGAATCAGGTCATCTGAGGATAAATATAACGGCTGGGCATATTCGGTCTTTGTAATTCTGTAATCGATAATATCATTATTGCTCACATCAATGCCCATCTTTTTTAGTTCTGATAGAATAAGATCTTTTATCCGGGAGGTATTTTCAGAAAGCATCGGATCTTTCTTTGACAGGTACAGGGAAATATATGTAAAAAAACCTTTTACGTTCTTATATCTTACAAAGTTAGATTGTGAAATTATTCCGGTGAGTTTTATGTTTCTGTCGGCGATATTTATCCAGTAATAGCCGGTCAGGTTTTTTCTGGTGTATAGCAACATCGTTATGTTGGACATAAAATCCAGATTCATCAGCCTCTGTGCAAATTCAGAGTCTGCATCCCTTAGTAGTTCAGCGATATCGTGTGGGGAAATTGTAAAGACTATTCTGTCAAACTCACAGGCAATGCCATTTAGATTTACCACAAAGCCTTTATCTTTAATTCTGATGCTCTTAATTATGGTATTTGTAAGTATCTTCCCGTTCTGTCTTATAATGAAGTCCTCTGTTCGTTCACAGAAAGACCTGAAAGAGCCGTTCAGGTAACCGAGCCTTTCATATATAACGCATCTGGACCTTCCCCGTTTTTTTAGCTTGCTTATAAACCATTCCGGATGAATCCTGTCAGCATATTCCCCGAATTTGTTTATGAGCATATCTTCGATAAACGTTCTGTATACATCTTCTCCGAATAACTCCCTCAGGCTTTTTGCGCCGGTATCCGGAAAGGCGAGATTTCTGACAAGAGAAAATCTTTTTTTTGTATCTATTATGTCAAGCAGCAGATAATTAAAAGGGGTTGAAATGTCATAATACTTGTTGTGTGTATAAAGAGCTATTCTGCTCCTGTGCCAGTTCAGTTTCTCCTCAAGACTCAGTTCGCTTATCAGCCGCAGAAGATAGTCGTCGTTGAAAAGAATGTGGTGATATACTGCCTCGATCTCGATTCCGTCGATGCTGACGGTTTTCAGAAGACCACCTGTTTTACCGGATTTTTCGGCTATTGTTATACTCATTCCGTTTTTTGAGAGATAATATCCTGTTAGCAGTCCTGATGGGCCGCCGCCTGCGATAAGAACCTTCATAATAAAGATTCCGTATAGTCTGTTAATCGGGTTTATGCAAATATTTTCAGCCTTTAAACCGTTGAGCAACCTGTTTATCTGTTAAATTGGTTTGAAAATGGAATCAGGAAGATTTGCCGGCTGAACCGGGAAGAAAAGAAAACGGGAACCAAAAATGAAACCGTATCTTGAAGCCGTATCTTTACCTGGAAGCCGTATCTTTACCTGGCACCTTAAAATGTCATAAAAAGCCCGTAAAATCAATAGGTTAATAAAGAGTCTGCCTGGCACCTCTTTTGGGGCCTGCGGTCTGATAACTTTTAACTTGACATATTTTCAAAACTGGTTTAATGGTTTGGTGGTTAAACCACTTTTGCCGATAAGAGGATTCTTTGAATTTTGTAAAAGTAAAAAAAGTTAATATCTCCGAGCAGGTTGCCACTAGGCTGAGAGAACTTATTATCTCCGGTGAAATACAGGCAGGCGAAAGACTACCGGCCGAGCGGGAGCTGGCAACGAGATTCGGGACAAACAGAAATACCCTGCGCGAGGCCCTGAAACTGCTCGAAAAGGACGGCCTCATAAAGATCAGACAGGGCGGAGGTATTGAAATTCTGGACTTCAAGAAAGAAGGGAAGATTAATCTCTTATCTGCTATTATCAGGAACACAAAGGATTTTGACCTTAAACTCGAGATAATTTTCGACAGTCTGAGGGTCCGTTCGGCCGGACTTGCAGAAATCGCCCGGATTGCAGCAGAGAAACGGGACAGAAACACACTGAAGATTATACGAAATTCCCTCGATGAAATAAAGATGAATATCGGGACACAGGATAATGCAAGGGCTTATGAGCTTGAGATGAATTTTTTAAAGGCTATTGTGGATTCGAGCCGTTCACTTGTTCTGATCTGGTTTTTCAATACTATCAGGGAAATTACCGATGATGCCTTTTCAGAGTTTGGCAGATTCTGGACAATTACAGAGGAATATTACAGGTCTCAGGAGAATATCTATAACGCTATCGAGAAGGGGAGCCCTGAGGCGGCCTATCTGGCAACGAGAGAACATTTTGATAATCTTGATAAAACATTATTTAAATTATTCAAGGAGGTTAGGGATGCCCAAGTTTAAGTGTTTAGTAACAGGTGCCTGCGGTTTTATCGGCTCACATATGGTTGAGCTGCTTGCCGAACACGGGCACGAAGTAATCGCGACTGATGTTCAGTCAACTATCAACGCACAGGAGCCGATTAAAAAGGAGTGTGTTCTGACCACACAGAAGATGGCTCAAAAACTGATTCCGTGCGACATTACGAGCCAGAAGGAGGTGGAGAAACTGCCGCTCGATGTGGATTATGTCTTCCACGTTGCATCGGTATTCAGCTATTCTGCGCCATGGGAGGTTCTGTACAAAGTCAATGTTCAGGGGACAGTGAATCTGCTTGAGGCTATCAGAAAGAATCAGGGGGTCAAGAGATTTGTGCTGTGGGGAGCCGGCGGAGTTTACGGTGAACCTAAACCCGAATATACTCCGTTTACCGAAGAGACACCGCCTGACCCGCCCAATAATTATCAGAGGGCCAAATGGTTTCAGGAATTTACAACAATGTTATACGGCAAGAAGCACGGAATAAAGTACACAATCCTTAGACCGACAACCGTTTATGGTATCAGGCAGTTTTACGGCGGTGTCGATTTCCTCAAGACAGGTTACAAGGCAGGTATGTTAGGTCTTCCTGCCAATATGAATACCCACGTTCCGTTTGTGCACGTCAGGGATGTATGCAATATGGCCCTCTATCTTGCACAGAAACAGGAGGCAGAAAACGAGATTTACAATTCGAATGACGATTCCAGAATGACAATGATCGAGGTGATGAGATTTATTGCCGCCATATACGGGAAACCGTTTATGGTACTTCCGCCTGTTCCCGTGGGTGCAATTAAGGATATACTGCTCTTTATTGCAGATATTGATGCCTATGTATCACAGAAGGTGCTCAAAAAAGGGAAAGGACTTCTTGAGAAAGACCAGCTCGGGATGATGAACCTCGATTTTCTGTATTCGAACGAGAAACTCAAAGCGACCGGTTATAAATTTCTCTATCCCGACCCCAAGGAAGGTCTCATCGAGGCGTCGAAGTGGTATAAAGAAGGAAGATATTTTGATATGTAAATTATCAGGAGGTGTATTATGAAGAGCAAAGAGAAGAAACTTACATACATTGAGCTTGCACTCAGTTCGAATGATAAGCTTGAAGCCATAATGCAGAGCGGCACAATGCCGGATGTAAGAGACCTCTGCGGCTGGGAATTCAAAGGTTACAATACATTCGACCTTACGGGTGTACTCGGCTTCAGAAAGTTCAAGAAGGGATTTACCGCTGATTCAGAGCCGAAATCCCCGACGGAGAGAATCAAAGGCTATAATCTGAAAGTTGTCCAGAACGGCATAATCGATGACTGGATAGATACAGGTGCACCGAGATATGCATTTTATGAGGTATATCCTGCAAAAGACGATCCTGTAGAAAATAAGTATCCAAATGCGATTCTTATAAACTATGGTGCAAGTGATAAAAACCCAATATATGATCCTGCAAGATTCCTGCGAGATTATCTGGTTCAGGTATATCCCGATAACAAGGACCTATTCCTTGGCAAGGCGTATGTAGCACTGGGAAAGGCTAGAATCTTTGTCTCTTATTTTATACTCGAGCGGAATAATAAGAATAGTTAGGCCAGTTCTCTTCATCGAGAAGACTGTATCTGCTTTTTTCACCGAGGATAAGAGATACTCTTTTTGGATTATAGAGCTGAAGGCTTAAGAGCTGAAGATCTCATTTAATACTTTTTATTAATAACTTTAGACTTTCGCCTTTAGCACTTTGGCCCTGATGAAAATCCGGCTTGGTTCAGATTAAAAATAAGAGTTTTAATTTTAATCAGTCTGTTATTCTCTCATAAACCTGTGAGAGAAAGTTATTCATAATTTCTCCGCAGATTCTGTATTTGTCTTCCTTAAGAAGCATATTTGTCTGCTCAAACCATCTGAGTTCCTGCTCCGAAATCTTTTCGCCTGTGCATTTTTTCTTCAGCAATTCGAGTGCCCTGTTGCCCGCTATACCGTAATCTTTCAGCTTGCTTATCCATGGCCGCATCTCTGTAGTAAATCTCCTGTCAGATGCACCTTTGAGTATCTCCTCCATTGAAATAAATCTTTCGAAAAACGACTCTTTCAAGGTTTGATAATGAATTGATTCACAGTTGCCCGCTTCTTTAAGAAAATTTTCTATCTCCTCCTTTAGTTCTGGTGATTCTCTCCCGGATATAAGGGACGACCTCAGATTTGTAGCAAACTCATAGATATCCTTTTCTCTGCCGGTTTTGGCAAAGAATTTTATCGAATTTAAAAACGAGGTTTCACTCTCGTATTTTTCGGGCGACCAGAGCATATCTGCAATTGTACCAAGCGGTATGATATTTGAAATCGCATATCTCATCGGATTCGATGCATACATCGTTATCCTTTTGAATATTGCCGCCTCCCGTCCTGTGATGGGCCCGAGAAAGGCCGCTCCTCCGTTGAACATAAGGTCACATACGGGATAATTATCGGCAATGACCGGTGTGACCTGCATAATGGATTCTATTTCGTCGATATCCTTTGTGGTGATTGAAGGCGAGACTACCTCGGGTCCGGTCCAGGCTATCGAATAAAGATTTTTGAGCTCAATTGAGATCTTTCTAAGGTAGGTATCATTTTTAGCCCAGTTCGTTGTGTAATCGTTTGGAACAAAAGCCATCATTATATCCGGTTTTATATTTCTTATATCTTCGTAGAGTCTTTTTGCTAGATATATCTGTGCCTCTGCCATATCTGTAAATTTTCCGATGTCTTCGTCTGAGAGGCTCTTCTGTGTGTCATCGAAAGCAAGAACCAGACAGCTGTCGAAGCCAAAGCTTATAAGTTTGCGGTATTTGTATAAAAGTGTTGAGTAATCTTTATTATTTGAAAATTTTATGTCATAGCCGGGCCCGACCCCGTAGCAGGGGATTATGCCGAGTCTCTTTGATTGTCTAGCCAGCTCTCTGAGTTTATCTTCCTCTGCCGAATCAAAAGGTGTCCTCCACATTGCCCAAGCATAGGGGTCGGATTTGGGAGAGTATAAAAACATATTGAACTTCAGCATTGCAAGAAAGTACATAACATCGAGCCGGTCTCTACTGTCCCACGGTTTTCCGTAAAATGCCTCTGCAACTCCTCTGAATTTTACATCAGGATAGTCGAATATTGCTGTCTCAATGAGATTCTGTTTGTAAAGAAGATGGGCTATCGTCTTTGCCCCGTTGAGAAATCCCTCCTTTCCGTCTGCCACTATGTAGATTACCGCACCATTTAACTCCTTTATAATTTTCAGATAGTATGAATCTGGTTTTTCTGTTGGTGATATTTTGCACTTTTCTGATAAACCTTTGATTCCTGAAAATGTGTATATTCTCAAATTCGTTATATCTCCGTCGTGTTTTTCTTCGGTATTTCTGTAAAAACCGGTGAATTCATTGAAAAAATCATCAATATCTTTATTGCCATCAGTTATAAATTCGAAATTTTTGACCTCGATTCTTCTGTCTGTCCCGAATATATTCTTTGGGGCAGGAAACAGTTCGAGATTATTTTCAGTATATCTTTCGGGGCAGATATCGTCAGGAAGTTCATTGTGTATCCCGGTATCACCAGACCCGTCTTCAGTCGCTATATCTGTATTGTTCCCGTAATATATTATTCTGTCATTACAGGAAATAATCGGATTGACAGACAATACAGATATGGACAGGATTGCCAGCAGGAATCTTTTCATAGAGCGTCTCCTCGGTAAAGTATCCCGATCAAATTAACACACATTCTTTTTGCAGTCAAAATGATAGGGCGAATAAGTATATAGTCCACAGTCCACAGATTTTAGTGCTGAAGAGCTGAAGGCTGAAGTGCTGAAGGTGGTAGTACTATTAAGGTGGCTGAGTAGCTTTAGCGTATCGAAGCCACGGTAATATCAGGCGTTTCGATATGCTCGCTTTGCTCACTACTCAACGCCCTTTTACTATAAAGGTCGATTAGTAATAGAGTGTATCGAAGCGACAGACCGCAGAGGAAGTCCACAGTCGACAGTCCATAGTCCACGGTCGGTATTTCTCAGACAATTGTAAGAAAATTCCAATAATAATTTGACAGAAAAATAAAAATAAGTATTAGTAAAAATAATAAACCCTATTGGAGTGAGATTATGAGAATATTTAGGTTTATTATACTTTTAGTGGGGGTAACCCTTCTCTTGAATTCAGGTGAATATGTTGTAAAGAAGGATAATGGTGTTAATAAGATATCTGACGAGAAAAGACTACAGGTAGTTGAATCTTACGGCAGACTTCCGCTTTCATTTATAAGGAATGACGGTCAGGTGGATGAGAAGGTGAAGTACTACGAGAGGGGAAGAGGGAGGACAACATTCTTTACAGAGGATGGAGTATATATTGTTCTCAGCAGGACAAAGGATGAGAATAAGACAAAGGATAAGTTTGAGAGGATGAGAGATAGACTTGATGATATTGACGCTAAAAAAGAGATTGAAACTGAATATGTAGTGATAAAGCCTTACAATGCGGATAAGGGAGTTGAGATAGAGACAGAGGGGGAGCTTTCCGGAAGGGTAAACTATTTTATAGGGAATGACCCGAATAAGTGGAGGACGGATATACCCACATATTCTAAGGTGAGGTATAAAAAAATCTACAAAGGGATAGATCTTGTATTTTACGGGAATCAGAGGGAGCTTGAGTACGATGTGGTAGTAGGACCGGAAGGGGATTTGAGTAAGGTAGCATTTCTTGTAGAAGGTGCGAGTAAGGTAAGGAGTATAGAAGAGGGTCTTGAGATAGAACTTGCAAATGGTGGGAGGATAGTACAGAAACTTCCGCACATATATCAGGAGATAGAGGGAAAAAAGGTAGAGGTGTCAGGAAGATTTGATGTGAAAAAGACAAAAAATGGGGAATATCTGTTTGGATTTGATATAAGTGATTATGACAGGAGATATGCCCTTATAATAGATCCGGTTGTACTATCATATTCAACATATCTTGGAGGAAGCGGTGCGGATTATGGTTCTGGTATAGCAGTAGATACACAGGGTAATGTCTATGTAACCGGGAATACAAATTCGACCGATTTTCCAACCAAAAATCCATATCAGGCAAATGGATATGGTAACTATTTATATGATGACGTCTTTATTACCAAGCTATCCTCAGATGGAAGGAATCTGATATACTCCACATATCTTGGGGGAATTAAAGATGATGAAAGCTATGGTATAGCAGTAGATACACAGGGTAATGTCTATGTGACGGGAATGACAAAATCAACCGATTTTCCAACCAAAAATCCATATCAGGCAAATATTAATGGTGGTGATTGGTATGACGTTTTTGTTACTAAGCTATCTTTCGATGGCCAAAGTCTGATATATTCCACATACCTTGGAGGAGGTAGTAATGATGAAGGAAAAGGAATAGCGGTAGATAGTCAGGGTAATGCCTATGTGACGGGAATGACAAATTCAACCAACTTTCCGACCAAAACCCCTTGTCAGGCAAACATGGCTGGGGATTGGGATGTGTTTATCACTAAAATTTCTTCTAATGGTCAGAGTCTGATATACTCCACATACCTTGGGGGAGGTGGTAGTGATGGAGGTTATGGCATAGCGGTAGATAGTCAGGGTAATGCCTATGTGACGGGAAGAACATTTTCAACAAACTTCCAGACAAAGAATCCCTATCAGGCAAATAATGGTGGTTATTCCGATGCTTTTATTTCCAAGTTATCCTCAGATGGACAGAGTCTGATATACTCCACATACCTTGGGGGAAATGGTGATGATGAAGGCTATGGTATAGCAGTAGATACACAGGGTAATGCCTATGTGACGGGAGATGCATTGTCAACCAATTTTCCAACAGAGAACCCATATCAGGTAATGAGAGATTTTGCTTCTGGAGATGTCTTTATTACAAAACTATCCTCAGATGGACAGAGTCTGATATACTCCACATACCTTGGTGGAAGTGACGAGGATATAGGTTACGGTATAGCAGTAGACACACAGGGTAATGCCTATGTGACGGGAACAACAAGATCACCCAACTTTCCAACCAAAAATCCATATCAATCTTTTATAAGAGATTATGACGTTTTTGTTACTAAGCTATCTTTCGATGGCCAAAGTCTGATATATTCCACATACCTTGGAGGAGGTAGTAATGATGAAGGAAAAGGAATAGCGGTAGATATAGAAGGTAATGCCTATGTGACGGGATATACAGAATCCTCCAGCTTCCCAACCAAAAATCCATATCAGACAAATAAAGGCGCTAATGATGTCTTTATTACAAAGATTAATGGCGTCCTTATTAATAAAATAAAAGTTAGCAAAGTTGGTCAAGGTAGTGGGATTGTTACAAGTAATCCATCAGGTATTAACTGTGGAAATGATTGCACAGAGGAGTATTCTGAAGTCATAACACTAATTCTCACTGCTATGCCAACTAATAGTTCAGTGTTTTCTGGTTGGGGAGAGGATTGTTCTGTATGTGGTGAAAATTCAGAGTGCCAGATTACTATGGATAGTGATAAAACCTGCACTGTAGAGTTTAGAAAGAGCGAGATAACAGATGCTGGAACTGATGCGTATGATGTGTTAGATGCCTCAGAGGATATTACTACAGATGTCGTTGTTACAGATTCAGCTACAATTGATGTGGGTGGAGATGTATCAACCGATATTATCTCAGAGGATATAAAAGATGTTGATACGAAAGATATCTTGTCTGATACAACTACCGGTAAGGATATCTATCCTGTTGATATAGAACAGAAAGAAAATGATAAGGAAATGGAGAAAGATATCTATGCCTGTTCGTGCAACCTGCTGGAGTAAGACTGTGAAGGTAAGAGGAGGAGTTTTAATATGAGTAAGAGAATACTTTTTTTAGTCTTTCTGATGATTTATTGTTGTACAGGTCTTCTGGCGAAGGAGAAGGGGGAGCTTCCCTCTCTCATAGTATTCGATATAGTGCCGGAGGAGGGAGTCAAAAAGGGTGTCTCCAATCTGCTGACCGAGATGGTAATGGTCGAGATAGGTAAATTAAACAAGTTCAAGGTAATTGGGCAGAAAGACTTAGACAAGATGCTCTTCTGGGAGACGAATAAGACTCTCAAAAACTGTACAGAAAGCAGTTGTCTGATGCAGATAGCAGGGGCAATGGGGGCAGAGTATTATGTAGAGGGCTCAATAGGAGTTGTAGGTGATAAGTATATAGTAACAATAAAACTGATGGATTCCTTAAAGGCGAGTGTAATCAACAGGCTCGGTGAGGCGGTAAGCAGGGATGAAAATGTAATGCTCGATACAATAATCAGAATGGCAAGGGAACTTATGAAACCTCTCGTGGGAGAGGATGTGATCAAGAAAGCGGAAGATGCAGGCGGAAAAAAAGGTGTGGCAGAAAAGGGTAAAGAGTCAGCCGGTGATAATGTGGCTGATAAAGGTGGTGACGGGACAGGACTAATGATAGCCGGCAGAGGATATTATGAGACCGTAAGCGGCGGCGGGTCCTATGACGTATCTCTCGGGTACAGAATCAACAGGTATGCAGAATTGTCGGTCGGCTTCGGGGTATTGCAGTATCTCGGAATAAAGCCGCGGGCAATTATAAATTTCAATCCTCAGTCAGATTTTGTATTTTACGGACTTCTTCAGGGGAGTATAGTCTTTACCAAAGATATGAGTTATGGCTTTGGCGGGGGTGTCGGAGCAAAGTACAGAGTAAGCAGGCTTATCGATATACTACTCGAAGTGCCTCTGGAATATTATTTCAAACTCCCTGAGAATCAGGACAAACTAAGAGTTCTGCTTACAGGCGGGCTTAAGGTTAATTTCTAAAGAGCAGACACAATAAAGCTTTTATTTGTTTTTGTACTGACACGAAGAAAACGATCGGCACCGGCAGAAGAGAGAAACAGCGGTTAAGGTGCGATTCTCTCCCGGCCGACCTGAATATCAGTAACAATTTTTATTGAAATAAATTTTTATTGTGTTATTCAAAATCTGTTATTTGCGGAGGGGAAGGATATAGATTATAAAATGAAACTCGAAAGACTTACTTCTCTTTATGAGTCAGTGGCGATACTGAACAGTTCGTTGAGACTCGAGGAAGTTCTGGACAGGACTATCAGTATTGCGAGGCAGATCCTGAATCTGGATAACTGTGCCATTCTCCTCTTCGACAGCAGCGAACAGGTACTCAAGATCTCGCGGGCGGTCGGATATGACGAGAATATCGTCAATACGTTCAGGGTCAGACCGGGTACAGGTATATCCGGCTGGGTATTCGAACACAGGGAAGGTGTTGTGATATCCAATGTTCAGAAGGACCCTCGCTATATCAAGGGGGTCAGCGGTGCAATATCGGAAATGGCCGTACCGCTGACGGTCGACAACAATATTATCGGGGTCCTCGATGCCGAGAGCAGGAAGGAGAATGCCTTCTCGGACGAGGATTTTATGATATTCCGGATTTTTGCATCGAATGTTGCCGTCGCTATAAGAAACGCGGATATCCTCAACAGACTGCTTGCGATGAATAACGAACTCAAGCAGAGGCTGAACGAGATATCCACGATTTCACGTGTGGCCAATTCGGTGAGTACGATTCTGAATATCGACGTTCTGCTTCTGAAGATACTCAATCTTACCAAGGAGACACTCAACTTCTCCAATTGTGCGGTTCTTCTGCTGGACAGGGAGACGGGTGTACTGCGGGTCAGGGCATCGATTGGTTACAAAGAGGAATCTGTGAAGAATCTTGCGATTCGTCCCGGCGAAGGCATCACGGGGAGGGTTCTGCTCTACGGAAAACCTGTCCTGATAGGCGATATCAGAAATGAACCGGGTTATATCGAGGGAATCAACGGCGGACGGTCCGAGATTTCTGTGCCTCTCGTCGTAAGGGATGAAGTAATTGGTGTCCTCGATGCCGAATCTCCTATACCGAACAAATTTACCGAGAATGACCTTAATCTCTTTTCGGTCTTTGCGGGTTATATCTCATCTGCCATTCACAATGCCGAACTCTTCTCCGAACTTGAACAGAAGAACCAGATGCTCAAGAAATCACTCTCGGAAATAGAGAAGATGAATCAGGACCTTATTAAATACTCCAATGAGGTCAGACAGATAAACGAAAAACTCAACAAGAGGATTGTAGAGATTACAGCAGTCTATGAGGCCTCCAAGACGATTATATCATCACTTGACCTGCAGGAGACCCTTCAGTCGATAGTTATGCTCACAAATGACCTCGTAAAATCTTCCGTCTCTGCAATCAGGCTCGTTGACTCGGAGACACAGGAGGTGAAGGAGAGGATAAGGCTTGTCTCGGGTGATATAGATGTGGGTCTCTCGTCCAACGGGAAGAATTTCGAGATGCCTCTTAAAATCGGAGATAAAATCATCGGCTACTTTGAACTCGGCAATGTCGACCCTTCCCTGATGGGTGAGGAGGAGAGACAGATTCTGCTGACCCTTGCCTCGCAGGCAGCGATAGCCATAGAAAATGCCAGACTCTTCGAGGAGACACAGCGGACCTATTATGAGACGATCAAAGGTCTGGCACAGGCACTCGAGGCAAGAGATGCCTATACAAGGGGTCACTCGGAGAGAGTGACAAAATATGCCCTTCTTATTGCAGATGAACTCGGACTCGATGATGAGCAGAAGAGGCTTATAAGTTATGCCGGGCTTCTTCACGATATCGGCAAAATAGGAATTGCCGACAGTATTCTGAACAAGAAGGCAACGCTCAGCCCGGAAGACAGAAAGGCGATAGAGAATCATCCGCTCTTTGGGGACCAGATACTAGGCCCGATAAAATTTCTCAGGGAGGCTCAGTATATTGTGCTGCACCACCACGAAAAGTATGACGGGAGCGGTTATCCTTCAAAACTAAAAGGGGAAGAGATTCCGCTGCTTGCGCGGATTATCACCGTTGCGGATAGTTTTGACGCAATGACATCTGACAGACCTTACAGAAAGGCATTCAGTATGGAAGATGCCCTGAGCGAACTGAGGGCGAAATCCGGTACTCAGTTTGACCCTAAAATTGTAGGTGTTTTCGAAAAAGTTATGTAACTGCAACGTCAAAATGTTACATTTCTGCAAAATTAAAATGTTACATTTTTCGGCTTCATTGATTTTCATATAACTGCCTCACTATATTCTTTTACTATCCCTGATTTTGTTTTGCAAAGTCTTTTTCCTTTGT
>DYEF01000067.1 GCA_020725805.1 Bdellovibrio sp. | reverse complement strand
CTCTACATCGCTTCGATACACTCTGTTACTCAGCGACCTTAGTATTAAAAGGACATTGAGTAGGTAAAGCCGTATCGAAATGTCCGACTTTAGTGGTGGCTTCGATACGCTTCGCTACTCAGCCACCTTAATAACTCTATCGCCTTCAGCACTTCAGCTCTTCAGCGCTTTATCTCTAACCAAACTGTGGTCTGTGGACATCCTTCCGTGAACTGCGAACTATCACAAATGATTATAAATACTATTTTTTAATCCTTCTCCTAACATGGATAAACAAAGCCTTGAGTTCTTTGCTATTTCTTATATATTTTCTGCAACTTTTATATCAAAATATCCCTCACTTTTGATACTTCTATAATTACAGGAAGAAGGAATATTTTATTATTAGAATCCCATCAAACTCTGGGATATATGCGAATTTTAGAATCAGGTTGCTTTTAATCAGTAGAAAATTTAATAATCACCACAATGTACATAATGCAAGTCTCTATTTTATTGCCAAAACCTGCTTTTTATATAATATTTCCCCATTCTGCTTATGAGAAAGATACTGCTTATAACATTTATTTTATCTCTGTTGAATGAACTCTATGCCGACGAACTCGATTTCGAGATTGCCACACACTACTTTCACGCAATCAGATTCAGCAGCAGGAATATCCCTGTAACATCAATTCTTATTTCAAACCAGCACAATTCATATAACATCTCGTCTAAGGGTAATTTCAGAGTCGAATATAAGGAGAACGGCAAAATCAGGACTATTAAAGCCAGAGATATCGTTGTTGAAAAGACAGATTGCACAAAGGGTGAAGTTGCCTACAAACTCATAGCAGACAGAGTAAACTTCAATGACAAGGAGACACTTGCAAAATCCGAGGAGAATCTCAGAGTACTGGGTTTTAAGACAGAAAATATTATTGTGGGCTCTGTATTCGGACTCAAGGGAAAGGTATACGACAACAGGCAGTATTATATTTCGATAGCCACATTTGCAAAGAAAGAAGAGGCCGACCCTCTGATATCCGAAATATTCGAAAAGCACAGAATAAGAACATTTCTGCTCCCTGTCCTCAGAAAACACCCCTCCGGCAGGCTGAAAATCAATATAAGGGATAATAACAAGGTAGTTGAGGTCAAAAACATAGTATGGGTCAGACAGGAGAAGGAGAGGCTTTCACTCTCAGACGAGACAAAAAAATCGACATACGGTCTGTTCAACGGAGATTTTTATTTTACGTTCGAGGCAGATGGCAGTCTTGCGGCAGTAAACAGAGTTGACCTCGAGGAGCTTTTGAGGGGGATTCTCCCTTCCGAAATATATGCCTCAGCCCCGCCGGAGGCACTCAGGGCACAGGCCGTTGCGGCAAGAACAGAGATATTATCAGCTATCGGACACCGTCACCCTGCAACACCATATCTTCTCTGTGCCACACAACACTGTCAGGTATACAACGGCACAAACAGTTATACACCACAGACAGACAGGGCAATAATTGATACATACGGGCAGGTAATGCTGTTTGAGAAGAGATTTGTTAGGGCAGTATATTCGAGTAATTGCGGAGGCTTTAGCGAAGACAACAACATCGTCTGGAACGAACACCCGGAACCCTATCTGGTGCCATCACCCGATGCAGACGAAAGCAGTGATTTTTTCAAAAAATACCTTAATGGAATTTCAGATGATAATATTGAGGAATTTCTGTACACTGCTGACGAGAGCTACTGCGCCGTATCCACATTTAACAACAAGAAGGCATACAGATGGAAGACCGAGATTTATTACGAAGAACTCCTGAGACTGGTCAAAAAAAGATTTGATATCGACGGCATTAGTGATATAAGCATAGAGGGAAGAGGAAAATCCGGAAGGATAAAAGGTATATCTATAATATCCGGTGACAAGAAATATTATATCGATACGGAGTATAATATCAGACAGTTGTTCGGAGGTCTGAAGAGCGGTCTTATGGTTATCGAGAAGAAGAAGAATCAGGAAGGAAAGCTTATAAGCCTGATATTCACGGGCGGTGGCTGGGGACACGGAGTCGGGATGTGTCAGACCGGGGCGATTGGTATGGCGGAAAAAGGAAAATCCTTCCCGGATATTCTGCTTCATTATTATAAAAATGTCAGAATTGAAAAGGTATACTGATGCTTGCAAGATGTTCCCATTGCGGCGGAGAAATCAGGACAGAAACTGATGATGTATTTATCACCTGCGAATACTGCAGGGCCTCGGTATTTATCTTCCCGCTGAGTTCGGGCCTGAGATATATCCTCAGACCGGTTGCAGACTCTCAGAAGGCCGAGCTGATTATCAAAAACTTCTTTCTCAAGAAGGGGTATACGGGCGAAATACACATTGCCGAAAAAGATGCAGTACTATTTCCTTTTTACAGAGAAGAAAACCAGAATCAGCTGATACCGGCAATAAAAGATTCGAATTTCAATCTAATTTCCGGCCTCAGATTCAAAGGCGGAGAGCTTGTCTTCTACGATGAAGCAAAGACCGGCGATTACAGGATTCTGGAGCCGGAGATAGAACCCGATGAAATCAAGGACAGGAAAGTAAACCTCATCTATTACCCCCTGATCTTCGTAACATACAAATATCTGGGTCAGGAATACAGGCTTCTTATCGACGGATTCTCTGAGGAAATATATGCTGACATACTGCCTGTTCAGAGGGATACCGTCCGCGAAAAGGCATACATCTATGTCTTTATCATAACGGCATTTCTGCTCTTCATAGAATTTTTTGCCTTCGAATCATTTCTCGTGAGTTTCATTCTGGCCATATCAACCCTTTTGGTTATATGGTTCTTTTTCCCGTCAATTTTCAGGCTTATCGAGGATATTTATGTATCTGAGGACCAAAACAGCAAAATGTCCTGAGTGCGGGGCTGCCATAAAGATGAGTAATACGGACGAAATAACCAGTTGCTCTCACTGCCAGACACCGGTTCTGATAAAAATCGAAAATCACCTGCCGTCATACATTATGGAACCAAGCTTTGGCACAAAAGATACGACTTCCATACTTCTGTCGAAACTGAGACATTACCTGATCGCCGGTGATTTTATCCCGAAATCACGGATAGTATCAAGAACTCTTTATTATATACCTTTCATTTACACTACCGGATTCAGATGCGGCGAACATATTATAGAAGAAAAAGACCGTCTTACACAGGAAAAGACAGAAGACACAAGGGTAATAAAATCTGCATTCAAGACACTTATCCCCGCTGTAAAGCTCTCCGGCTGGGGGACAATGAATATCGGGACCGACCATATACTCAATAACAGAAACAGGCTGAGACCGGCGGGAGAAAAATCAGAAGGCGAAGGCATAATGCTCAGGCCGGACATTTCATCTGTTCCCAAAGATGAAATCAATCTGCATTTTATGACACACAATGAGAACATAAAGACAGAAATAATCACGGAAAACTGCATTATTGTATATTACCCTGTCATAAGGGTTGTCCTCAAATACAGAAAAAACATATACCACTATTCAATTGACGCTGTCAGCGGCAGTATAATATACGGTATAGCGCCTGAGGCAGAGAATAACCGCTTTATCCCGATGGCCGCTGCGGCATTCTTTACCGCCCTATTCACAGGCGGTATCGGAAAGTTTCTGCTCACAAGCTTTGTGGGAGGAATAATCCTGATGCCTGTATATACACTTCCCGTCTTCGGGACTTTTGTATTTCTTCTGATTACGTTTATTTATATGGCGTGGATATTCTACAGAAACTACGGCGAGATCGTTATAGAAAGGGAGAAGGTGGAAATCAACAAACTCAATATTCCGGAGACGACTTTCATCGAAAAAATCCTCAGGCCGGTTTTTAAGATAATCGAAGATTCAATAATCAGTTACCGGAAGAAAAACCTTTAGGAGCAACAGTGATTATATCGCTCAGATGCAAGGAATGCAGAAATACACTCAGCGGAGCAAAGGATGAATATCTTTTTCTGTGTTCATACTGCAAAACACTCTATATCCTGAAAGAGAAGAATTTTTATAAAATTGAGTCCTTTATTCCCAAAAATGATTCTGAATACAACATACTCCTGCCGTTTCTTATCATGCATTCCGGTATCGAATATCTGCATTTTGCAACCGACAGACAGAAAGAGGTATCAATAAAATGCGGAAACAGTCCGGTAATTGCCGTAAGGGCCTTTTCAATGATAGACCCTCTCTATTTCGGCGACCTTGAAACAGAACTAACTCTCAAGCTGAGCAGGTCAGAGTTTCCGCTTGTTTTATACACACCGCAGGAGAAGAATTTTACAATGAATATAAAACCTGAGGTACTTGAAAGGCTGGCAAGATATACATTTATGAAATACTTCGATATGCAAGGCGACATTACGGGTATGGAATATTCCTTCAGGACAGAGTCGTCTGCAATACTCTTTCTGAGAGGGAAAACAAGCGGCAACAGGCTTATCCTGCAGGATGTGAAGCAGGAACTTCCCCTTTCAGCATTACTCTCTACCTGACCTGAGACCTTATTACAGCAACCACAGCGTTTTCAGGGGTAAAATATTTATTAATGATATTTTTAACATCACTTATGGTTACGGATCTTATCAGGTCTGCATACTTATTATGAAAATCATACCCGAGTCCGTACAGTTCATCGAGTGAATACAGATGTGCCCTCAGAGAGTATTCCTGCATCTCGATTGCGTGAATCCCTATGAGATAATTCTTTGCCTTTTCAAGCTCCTCTTCGAGAACGCCTCCGCTTCTTAGTTTAGATATCTCCTCGAATATTGCCTCTTCCGAAATTTTTACCTTGTGATGTGCACAGGAGAGATAAATAGCAAAATACCCTCTTTCCATGCCTTCTACATTGAATGCAGAGACAGTATATGCAAGCGATTTCTTGTCTCTGAGGTCAACAAAGAACCTGCCACTCTGTCCGCCGAGAATTACGGAGAGCAGTTCGAGTACATAACGGTCCTTGTCATATAATGTTGTCCCCAAAAAACCTATCACAATATGTGCCTGCTCCTTCTCCTTGTAGATAATCTGTTTTCTGACCTCTGTTGGAATCTTCTCAGACTCGAGCTTCAGCGGTATGAACTCCTTATCAGGAATATCCTGAATATATTCCTCGACCATCTGCTCCACAAGAGAAGGCTCTATATCTCCTACAACAGCCAGAACGACATTTTTTGGGACAATGATTTTACGGTAAAAATTCAGCAAATCATTTCTTGTGAGTTTTGAAATACTGCTCTCATTACCCAGAATATCATATCTGTAAGGATGTGTTGTATATAATGTGTTCAGGAAGAGCTGTACAGCCTGAAAGGCCAGGTCATCCTCACGGTTCTTTATATCTTCAAGAATGAGCCTTCTCTCCTTTTCCATCTGCTCTTCGCTGAACTCTGATTTGAACAGACAGTCCAGAAATATCTTGAAACCCGTATCCTGATATTTGCTCAGAAACTCGGCCCTGAGACCAAGTGAATTTTTGCCGGAGTATCCGCTTATTGACCCTCCTATATTATCAATAACTCTCATTATCTGAAATGTATTCATCGAACTATTGCCCCTTGTGAGCATCCTCGCCACAAAGTTGCTTATGCCGGCATTCTTCTCATTCTCATATCTGACCCCGCCCAGACTGACCGCCCTCAGGGAGACGACGGGAAGTCTGTGATTCTTCTCCATTATCAAAGTCATCCCGTTTTTCAAAACCTTCTTGTAAATCTGTCTGCCCGGGTCCTTCTCCTCTGCTCTCCTGCGATAAAAATCTTCAGTCTTTGAAAACATATTGAGTATCTGCTCTTCGGAGAGGATCTGCTCAGAAACTGTATCGGGGAGGAGCAGAACCACAGACATATTCTCCCTTGTAAAATACTTCTTAGCCACCTTTACTATCTCATCAGGCGTAATACTTCTCAGACGGTTAAGATACTTGCTCCCGTAATCATAATCACCCGTCATCATCTGGTAAAATCCCAGTTTTCTGGCCCTGCCCTGCATAGTCGTAAGAGAAAAGATATCATCGCTTTCTACCTGAATAATCGCCTTATTTACTTCCGATGATGAGAATTTTTCGAATTTATACTTAAGAATAATCTCGAAAATCTCCCTGAAGGCATCCGGAATATTGGAAAACGGAAGCCCCGCACCAATTATAAACAGACCCTTGTCCTTTGGTGTATAGGAATAGGCAAATATATCTGTTGCAAGTGTCTTATCCACAACCAGAGTCTCCCTGAGTTTTGCAGACTGGGAACCGCCTAAAAGGACCGAGAGCAGGTCCAGAACGACCGTATCTTCCTCAGATATACTGGAGATATGGAAAGCAATACCTATCTGAGCCTCGATAAATTTGTCCTTTACAATCTTTATTCTGGGAACGTTTTGCTGTGGTTCCGCTCTTCTCTCAGAGACAGGTTTTGTCCCCTTAAAGGCCGAAAAGAGATTCTGAACACGTGAATATATACTGGCAGCAGAGACATCCCCTGCAACGACAAGGACAATATTCTGCGGCACATAGAACTTCTTATAGAATTCATATATCTTCTGTCTGGTTATCTTTCTTACTGAATCGGCATAACCGATAACAGGTCTTTTATACGGATGTATCTCATAACTCAGTGAAAAGAGTTCATCGATAAGTCTGCGTTGCGGAATATCCCTGTTCTGTCTGATCTCCTCCAGCACAACCTCTTTCTCCTTCGCAAGTTCCTTGGGGTCGAATGCTGAATTCATAATGACATCGGCAATAATATCAAGCCCCATTTCATATTTTTCGGACGGCATTACTATATGATAGACAGTATCATCGAATGAAGTCCACGCATTTATATCTCCTCCGTTCTCCTCGATTATCTTTGCAATCTCACCCACACCCCGCTTTGATGTCCCCTTAAACAACATATGTTCATGAAGATGAGCCACTCCTGCGATATCATCAGTTTCATCAGCCGACCCTACAGATACCCACGCCTGTATAGCAACCACAGGTGCACTATGGTCTTCCTCGACAATAAGCTGGAGGCCGTTGTCAAGAGTAAAGCCCTTGATTGAAGAAAGAGATACATTATCATTTCCCTTCATAATCTTCTTCTCCTCTTTGTTTGGTACAGACATCAGGTCTTTCTGTCTTGAATCTGCAGCCGGTTTATTTATGGACTCATTCCCGATTATGCCTGCACAGGAAATAAGAAAGAGACCTAAAAGCAAAAATCTCATAACTCCACCTTCAAAAAAAGAGTCTTAATATTATCCCCTAAAAGCCCAAAGTCAAGAACAAGCAAGACAATAAAATTCCCCGTCTATCAGTACCCCGCAGGTAAATAAAAACCTGAATATACCCCAAAATTTTGGTATTTTTAGAGTGTATGAGAGCAGGGATTATTGATT
>DYEF01000066.1 GCA_020725805.1 Bdellovibrio sp. | reverse complement strand
CGGTATAAGCAGTATGGTCTATTATCCTGTTTTGCTTAGTAGTATGGCAGTATTTAAGGGGCGAATGAGGTGCTTGGAACTTAAAAATGCCGAACAGTTTGCGAAGGAGGTAATAAGCCTGCCTGTAGGACCAACGCAGGACAAAGAGACAACAATACGAATAGCAACTGAGCTTAAGAGGATAATGAGAGAGATATGAGATATAGAGTTGTTTCAATAGTAGGTGCGAGGCCTCAGTTTAAAAATGTAATTTGAAATGTAATTTGTACCTGACACCGATTAAATCCATAAAATAAGGTTATTTTGTGGAGTAGTAGTCCATAAAATTTGACAAATTTGTGGAATTGGTTAAAATATCACTATATGTTAAAGAGATATTATGATAAAAATCTTCTGAATGAGTTTTTAGGTAAACATAGGGTAATTATTATTACTGGACCAAGGCAGGCCGGGAAGACTACTCTGGTCAGATTATATGCTGAAGAATCAGGGCTCAGATATCTCTATGTTACCGGCGATGATATCAGGGCAGAAGAGATATTATCATCGAGAAATCTTAAGCTTATCAGGGAATTTGTTGCCGGGTATGAGCTTGTGATTATCGACGAGGCCCAGAAGATAAGAAATATTGGTGAGTCTGTTAAACTTGCTGTAGATAACATAAGTAGTGTAAGATTTATACTTACGGGTTCTTCTTCCTTTGAACTCTCAAATAAGGTCGGGGAGCCTCTGACAGGGAGAAAGATTTCATTAAATCTCTTCTGTGTCTCGGTTCTTGAGTTGAAATCAGATTTGAATGATTTGGAAATAAAGGAGAGACTTTCAGATTTTATGGTATTTGGAATGTATCCACGGGTACTTATTGCTGAAAACAAAAAGGATAAGATCGAATATATAAATGAGATTACAAATTCGTATTTATTAAAAGACATTCTGAAGTTTGAGGGTATTAAGAAATCAAATGTTATTCTGCAGCTACTCCGGGCTCTTGCCTTTCAGATTGGTTCTGAGGTCTCCTTAAATGAGCTTGCAAATACCTGTGGAGTCGATGTCAAGACAGTCAAAAGATATATCGATCTGCTTGAGAAGAGTTATATAATTTATTCTCTTTCGGCGTTTAGTCGTAATCTCAGGAAGGAGATGAGTAAAAAGAAGAAATATTATTTTTATGACAATGGAATTATCAATTCGCTCATCTCTAATTTTAATACTCTCGATTTGAGAGATGATATTGGCAGATTGTGGGAAAACTTTGTATTTATGGAAAGACTGAAAAAAGTGAGTTATTTACAGGATTATTCAAATCTTTACTTCTGGCGGACATGGGATAAATATGAGATTGACCTTGTGGAGGAGAAGGACGGGAGACTCTCTGCCTATGAATTTAAGTTTGGAGAAGAAAGTATCAGACAGATAGAACAGTGGAAACAGATCTATAGTTCTGAGATAAAACTGATAAACAAATCTAATTTTATCGACTTTGTGGGATAGGCTCTCTAAAGGTGTAATTAAGTAGTGAAATTTACCGAAACCACCACCTGAATTGGGAATCTCAGTATGCTCATTCTACTCACTAATCAATGTCCTTGCGATAACAGCTTGGATGAGCAAAACCGGTTGTTGAGTAAGGAAATGTATTGAGACGACCGTCTGAGTCGGAGATTTCGGTACGGCTTTGCCTACTCAATGTCATTTTATGAAATCTGCCTGACACCGATTAAATCCATAAAATAAGGCTATTTTGTGGAGTGGTAGTCCATAAAATCTGACAAATTTGTGGAATTGTCTGTTTACGGCAGAAATTTTGCAATAAAGAAGTCTGTCAGGTGGAATTCGGGATACGGAACATCTCCGCCGCCAAAATCTACGGCTCCCGATATCTCGCCTGTTATATAAATATTACCTGAATTATCCGTTGTAATGCCCAGACCCGAGTCATATTTTGCCGAACCAAAGGTATAGCTGAATATGTGATTGAGGTCAGAATTTAGTTTTACAAGTATGATATCAGCATCGCCTTTATTTGCGAGTTCCTCTTCACCGAACCTGATAAGCCCTTTCGAATAACCGGTAAAAATTACGTTGTCATCCTTATCGAGGGTTAGTACAGGTATATCATCGCCTGAAGAGCCGAAACTTACTGCCTTGACAAAATTCAGTCCGGTGTCGAATTTTGAAATAAGTATATCCATACCTCCTCTGATGCCGAGTTCCTGATAATTTATCTTGAGAGCATCCGAATATACCGCACCCAGCACGAGCTCGTTTTTTGAGTTTATACGGAGACCAAGACCTACATCAATTTTTGGTGAACCGATGCCCACACTCCTTATATGCTTGCCGTCTTTATCGAATGATGCAAGGAATATATCATTGCTCCCCTTTGAATCGATGTCGCTACCTCCGAAGTTCTCCTTTAGCTGGAAAGCGCCGGTTATATATATGTTCTGCTGGATGTCGGTAACTATACTGCTTATCGTATCGCAGCCGTTCATTGCAGGGGCGGCCCCGAATGCCTTTGCCCAAAGTAATGCTCCGTTATTGGTTATTTTTATCAGCAATATATCAGTGCATCCCTTGCTCGAAAATGTATTACCTTCTATATCTATTAATCCTGAAAACCGTGCCCCCAGAATTATGTCCTGATCTTTATCGACCGTTACAGCTATTCCGTCATCGTCTTCTGCCGAGCCAAACCCCTTTGCCCAGATATATTCGAGATTATTGCTAAATTTTGAAAGGAATATGTCATTCTCTCCAAAATTATTCAGGATTCCCCCGCCAAAATTGATAGTATCTTCATAATAACCGGTGATAATTACGTCTCCGTTTTTATTTAAGGTGAGTCCCTGTACATGGTCGTCCTTTATTGAGCCAAATGATTTTGCATCGAGCAGAAGTCCTGAACTATTGAATTTGGCAATGAAAATATCCGTATTTCCTGCCGGAGTTAGTATCTTACCGCTGATATTTAGCTGTCCTGAGAAATTTCCGGCCATTATGATATTTCCGCTCGGGTCTGTTGCGAGGAGTACTCCGCTGTCGTCTCCTGTGGAGCCATAGGAGAAGGCAAAGCTGTATTTGCCGGCACATTTGCTATTGACACAACTCCCGCTGTAGTTAATATCTTTACACTGTTTGCCACAGATTCCGCAATTTAATCTGTCGCTGCTTGTGTCGATCTCGCATCCGGTACTCCAGAAAGTATCACAGTTTGCAAAAGGCGCCTGACATTCACACTGATGTTTGTTGCAGATCGCATTTGCGTTACAGCTTATATAATTTTCGCAGGTTGTACCGCAGGTTTTGGGGTCACTTAGATTTATCTCGCAACCGTTACTCCATAACTTGTCGCAGTTTGCATAATCGACCTTGCAGTCACAGATTTTGTTGTTGCAAATTGAATTATTACCGCAGTCTGTTGAGCAGTTGCCACAGTGCTGCGGGTCAGTGGAAAAATTTGCTTCGCATCCATTTGAATTATAGTTGTCGCAGTTGCCAAATCCATACTGGCATTCAATTATTACGCAACTGCCTGTATCACATTTTACCGAACTAACATTCGCAAGCCTGGTACAGTCATTTTTGCATTTTCCGCAGTTGAATTTATCCTCGTTAATTCTCGTCTCACACCCGTCAGAATTGGAGTTGTTACAATCTCCAAATCCATCTGTACAGAGACAGTTTTGATTGCTACAGTAGGCATTCAGCCCGCATTTGTGATTACAGGCTCCGCAATTATCATTGTCAATCGAAATATTCTGTTCGCACCCGTCGTCGAGGAGAAGATTGCAGTTGGCAAAACCTGTCTGACATCCGCATTTTCCGTTTTCACAAATAGAATTCTCCCCACAATCGAAATTACACATTGAGCAATTCTTTGGGTCATCGTTTAGATATACCTCGCAACCATCGTTGTGTTTTCCGTTGCAGTTTGCCCGTCCGGCCTTGCATTTTGCAACTTCACATAAACCGCTGACACAGGCAAATTCCTCGACACCGAGCATAGGTACGCTGCAATCGGTATTGCAGTCTCCGCAGGTCTTAAGACTTGTGAGGTCGGATTCACATCCGTCGCTCTCGTCATTGTTGCAATCTCCATAATTCTTATCGCAGACACACTGATTATTTTCACAGTGCATATTCTCAGGACACTTGATAAAACAGATTTCGGTATCAGTCAGAACATCGGGAAAATATGTATCTGAATTCGTCCCGGTATCATTGTTAACATCTGTAGTTTTAATATCGTGTATCGTATCTGAATATATGTTTGTATCATCCTGAGCAATATTCTCATCTGTACAGGCAAAAACAGATAAAAGAAAAGCAATAATGAAAAATGCCTCTGCCTTCTTCATCACTTCCTCCTTATATAGGAAGCTCATTTAACATTTATTATTATTTTTGCAACAGAAATCTGACTTCTACCAGATTTCCTAAATAGAATGTCCCATAAAAATTTTTTAAAATAAAATTCCCTCTCCCGTTAAAGAGAGAGGGAATTTGGTAGATGGTTTTAGTATGTTATTTACAGAAGCAGTACTTGCTTATGTTATAATCGCATACCGCCGGTGCCTGGCAGCCATTTGATGGACAGGGTTCTGAACATATATTCGGGGTATTCGGATTATTGTCTGCATCGACACACTTAAGCGGTGACTGACACTCGGAGTCATATTTGCACTCCTTGCATATTCCCAGTGTCCCGTCGCCGGTCGCACAGTCGCATCTCTCATTTATGAATTTGCATTTACCGAACTGGCCGTCGTTATAACAGGTAAGCGGTTCACACTTCGGATTGGACCATTTTGAACACCTGTTGCAGTCACAGCTCTTGGTCTCGGGATTACAGCTGAGATTGAGCGGACAGTCGAAATCGGACGTGCAGTTGATTGTGCAGACCTTCGGTGTGAGCGGGTCGTTGTCCGAATCGATACATTTAAATCCGTAACCGCAGTCATTATCTTCCTTGCAGGTCTTGCAGTAGTCGCGCGGGCACATACATACGGCAACCGGCAGATTGGCGTCATTGTTGCAGAGCATAGGTGCCGGGCAGTCTCCGCAGGTCTTTGTGCATATTTTTGGTGTTAACGGGTTTGTGTCGTCGTCCGCACAGATAAGTCCCTGCGGGCAGTCATTGTTTGACTCACATTTGGTCTCACAGAGGTTGGTTCCGCTCTGGTTGCATATACAGTATTTACTTACGTTGTTGTCGCAATATGTATAAACCGGACTTGTGGGACACGGATAGATGGACGGGCATACCCTTGTGCAGACATTCGGAGTAAGATTATTGTTGTCGTCATCTGCACAGACGAAACCTGACGGGCAGTCCGAATTCTGTGAACACTTCTGACAGACATCGGCGGTGGGATGCTCTTTGCAGGTACAGACCTTGTCACATTTTGCATTGGTGACGGGTGTGCATATCATATCGCCCGGGCACTCCTTATCGTCATTGCAGCAGTGGGTGCACTCGCCTGTTCCGTCGTTGTCGACGTCAAAGCAGTCAGGCAGAGAGCTGTTTGTCTTGGTAATACATTCGGTGATATTTAACCCGTACTGATTGCAGCTGACATTGTCCGTATCGAAATGGATACAGGGGCAGGCACAATAGCTCTTTTCACCGTATTTTATGCACATCGAATACGGTGAGGGGCATTCCTTGGCGTCTCCGCAGCTCTTTGTGCATCTCTTGATACCGTTTATGTCGGGCATGCAGAGGTCGAACTGACCACCGGAGTTCAGTATGCAGTCCTGGTCGTCCTTACATTCGTACTTGCAGTCTACATTTACTGCCGGATGTCTGCATATACAGAATTTGCTTATGTTGAAGTCGCAGTATGTGTATACAGGGTTTGTCGGACAGGCGCCGAGAGGACCGCACGGGACGGTGCAGACCTTCGGGGTGTTGGGATTATTATCCTCGTCATAGCAGGTCTGGTTTGGTCCGCAGTCGCTGTCGTCAGAACACTCCATACAGAGATTGTTCTGAACAGGAGGTTTATCGCACATACAGGCTCTGGTACATTTGTCGTTCAGTGGCACAGGCAGATCGTAGCAGTGCATACCCTTCGGGCATTCCTTATCTTCATTGCAGCAGAGTGTGCATTCGCCTGAACCGTCGCTGTCGATGTCAGCACAGTCTGTCAGCGAACCGAATGTTACGTTGTTGCAGTGCTGATTGTAGAGTCCTGTCGGACTGCACTGTGCCTGAGCATTGTCGGCATTCTGGCAGGGGCATATACATATACCTATGTTTTCCGGACCCATCTTTGCACACATCGAGAACGGACTGGGGCAATCTGATGCGGCACCGCATCCTTTTGTGCAGAATTTGTTTCCGAACATATCTGTGGCGCACATTGGTAACTGGTTTGCAGTCTGCAATACGCAATCCTGATCGGTCTGGCAGTTCATTTTGCATTCAAAGCTGAGCGGACCACAGACACAGCTCTTATTTGCAATCTCGGCGCCGTTGTATGTCGTTGTGATTTCTTCGATGTGGCATATCCCCTGATTCCCGTCCGGCATTTTGCAGTTCCCTGTGCAGTCGGCATTGCAGACCTCGGGGAAACAGCCGCATTTATAATCTCCGTTTGCGCTGTCATATAGGTACTGGCATTTTCCGGTCTGGCCGCCTATCATTTTGCATTTGGTAGGTTTGCAGACAGGATTGCTCAGCTGGGAGCAGGGCTGATAGGGAATAGGACCGACTATTATGAATCTTCCTTTGTCGTTTTCACCTTTCTCGAAGGTGAGCATCAGGTCATATATCCCGTCTTCTGCTTCCGGCATATCAATCAGCATACTCGCAGCATCGTATTTGTAATCCGAGTTTTTATCCGGAACTACCGTAAAGAGAATAAAATTCGGTTTTGATGAGGAGTCAGATCTGAATGAGAAATATCCCTCATTATTGGAACTTGCTGTAAGCTCGGATGCTATATCAAACTCGATACAGCTGACGATTACTTCCTCGGTTTTTCCCGAGTCAGAGAAGAGCATACTCTTCTTCTTGTCCTTCTTCGGAGGGGCAGGTGGTTTGTCTATAATAATTTCAGCCCCGGGAACAGGCTCGGACCTTTCACTTATTACCGCTTTTGTTGTGGCGCTGATAAATGCATCCAGTGCCTTCTTTGAATCGGCTTTTTTGGTCTGAAGTTTGTAGAGCTGGTCTTTGGGTGTTACGGTAAAGTAGCCTTCGCTGTATGTCAGGACAAATCTGAATTTCGTAACCTCATACCTGTAAAAAGAGGTTATGTTTTTATTGCTTATGACTGTCTTGCCGAATCCGTCCGGTGGTGTGACTGTAAGGAGTATCTCGAAGTTCTCAGGGAGCTTTTTCAGTTCTTCCGGGGTAATTTCTATAGTGAACTCACCGTTTTGGTCGGATAGAATCTTATTTATTCCTCCGTTTCTGAGTATAACATCGAACTGGGTCTTTTCAGCCGGTCCTGATTCACCTGACCCCGTCAGGGTGACTGTGCCGAATTCGTAATCGATTTCTGCGTTCTGCACAATCTCTGAACTTGCAAGAGAGAGTGTCTCCGAGACCGAGCAGAGTGTTCTCTCACCGGCATCATTTGTCCCTGTATCCTTCGTAAATACGTCCTCAAGGGATGTGTCAGACAGACAGTTTGAGGCATCACATGTCTGTGTCGTGCTCTCATCGCTTGTGCACGAATAAACAAGAACCAATACAATTAACAACACAAGAAACTTTTTCATAAATGACCTCCGTCAGTAAAGTAAGTCCGCTTTTCTTTTATTATCAAAGTCCGGATTTGTCAATAGTTATCGGTTTTGCTTTTCGCTCAGTCCCTTTATAAATTTGACTTATTTGTCATAATTTACTATTTTGGTTTTGCAACCGGGTACAGAGCAGGAGGATAAGATATGCCCTCAGACGAAAAGAAGGATAAAAATATAATTGAGGAATGGTTCTCTTCGCAACCCAAAACAAACGAAGAGGATATGCCTCTTCTGGATGCGGAGCTGATAGAGAGTACAGAGAGCATCTCAAATCAGAATATCAGGACACCTGAAACTGCGCCTGCTCCGGTGGCTGCCAGAGAGATTCCGCCTGCAGAGTCAGAGAGACTGAAAATTCCGCAGGAGACTCCTTATGAGGAGATTCAGGATATTATAAACTGGCAGGAAGTCGTCTCTTTTCTGGAGGATGAGGCAAAGACCCGGGGACAGGTAAGAGAGGCCTCAGTTCTGTTTAATTCCGCCGGTATCATTCTCGGCGAGAAACTCAAGCAGCCCAGAAATGCGGCTATCGATTTTCAGAACGCATTTAATATCGATTTTTCATACTTTCCGAACGTAAAATCCGCAATCAGACTCTTTTACTATCTGGGGAACTATCAGATGGCTGTTCAGCTTCTGCAACTGATGGCACAGAATCCCCAGTGTAAGGAGAGCTCTGCAATATACTTCGAGATAGCCTTTATAAAATTCTACTATCTTGGCGATATCAACGGTGCAAGGGATGCACTGATGCAGGCACTGTCTTCTTCCGGCAGTAATGTAGAGCTGCTGACATTTCTGAATAACATTTATTACCGCAACAGGAGTACCACCGACCTTGTAAATATTATCGACCAGCTTACTCATCAGAAGCTTCCTGAGCACTACCTGAAGACGCTGCTCTTCTTCGAGGGGAAGATCTTTGAAGAGAGGCTCAATGATGTGGATATGGCGCTCAGGTCATATGAGCGGATATTTATGATGGACCCGTCCGACAGGGATGCGGTTTTGTCTATAGAGAATATTCTGATGACAAAGAAGCAGTATGCGGAACTTGCCTCGGTACTAAAACAGCACTCGAATGCACTGCCGCCCGAAAAGAGGACGGATATCTTCAATAAACTGATAGTCCTTTACAAGAATTACATAAATGACCCTGATGCGGTAATAAGTTATCTCTCGGAGATTCTCAAAATCAGGTCCTCCGACCTTGCTGCACTTGATGAACTGCTCTCACAGTATTACCAGAAGAACGAATACGAGAAGATAGCCGCTATTCTGAAGAAGATATCAGAACTTACGACCGACAAGAATGTGCTAGCCAATCTCTATTTCAGGCTCGGAACCATATATGAGGAGAATCTCTTAAATGAGGTCGAGGCAATAGAATATTACAAGAAGATTGTCGAGATATCCTCCTCTTATCAGCCTGCCTATGCGGCTCTCGGAAGACTGCTTGCAAAACACGGGAAGTGGGAGGACCTCGTAAGGCTTATGGAGATGGAGATTGCGCAGACAGAGGATACCCTGCAGAAGGTGGCACGTTATTACAAGATGGCTGAGATTATAGAGGTCAGGATTCAGGACCTGAACCGGGCAATCGGTGTTTACAGAAGAATTCTTCAGATACGTTCCTCGTATCTGCCGGCGCTGAAGGCACTCGGGACCCTCTACGGAAGGCTCGGGATGCATCAGGAGCTGATAAATATGTTCGAGGAGGAGATAAAGATTACTGAGGACAAGGAACAGGTGGCATTTCTCCTCGACAAAATCGGTATTACATACGAAGAGAAGCTCAACGACAAGGAGAAGGCGGCCGAGACCTACAGAAGGATTCTGGATATTATACCCGACCATTTGCCTACAATCAGGACGCTTGCGAGACTCTATGCGAGACTCGGCAGGTGGGAAGACCTCATAAGGATGTGCGAAATTGAGGCAGAACTCATCAAGGACCAGATTCAGATTGTCTCGCTTCTCCACAAAATTGGTGAGACCTATGAGGAGCATCTCAAGAATATCGACGAGGCTGTGAGATATTACAAGAAGGCGCTTATGATATCGCCGAACTATCTGCCAGTACTGAAATCACTCGGGAATATCTATCTGTATCAGGAGCGGTACGAGGAGCTCATTGATATGTACAAGAGGGAGATCGAGGTAACGAGAAATCAGCCGCATAATATTTCCCTCTATCACAAGATAGCCCAGATCTATGAGGACAAGCTCAATATGCCGGAGAGGGCTATTTCCGTATATGAGGAGGTTCTCCTTATCGACGCATATAATCTCCCTGCCATCAATGCACTGAAGAGCATCTATCTGAAACTGAAGACATACGACAGGTATATCGAGATTCTTCTGAGGGAGGTCGAACTTGTTACAGACGTTATGCAGAAGGCCTATATCTTCTATCAGGTGGGTGATATCTATATAAACCGTCTTAAGAATTTCAACAAGGGTATCGAGTATCTGAAGAAATCCCTTGCGCTGAACAGGGATAATAGCAATGCCAGACTCCTTTTAGTGGATTCGCTCAGGCAGAACGGCAGATACAATGAGCTTGCTGATATGCTTATAGAACTTGCATCACAGATGCCTGCGGATTTATCGAAGGCGGAGATATACTGGGAGCTCGCCCAAATATTCTATTTTAAGCTCAAGGAAGTAAACCGTGCCGTGATGTATCTCGAAAAGATAACGGCTATAGAACCCGGATTCATAAGGGCGCTTATGATGCTGGCCTCCATATACCGCGAGGAAAAGGAGTATATCAAACTCATTACGGTTCTCGAGAAGATGACCACACTTAGCCTCACCCCTGACGTTCTGGTACCTGCACATCTGGAACTCGCCGCACTCAAGGAGACTGTTATGAAGATGCCCGGCGAGAGTTATATACATTATATAAAGGTACTTGAACTGGAACCAAAGAACCGGCTGGCAATAGATGCGCTTGAAAGGGCATACAGCAGGGTGATGGATACCGACGGACTGAATCTCCTTTACAAGAATTATCTGAGCCGTCTGAATCTGGAGACGGACGAGATGACTGTTGAGAATTTCCGTCTTGCTGTCCTCCTTATAAGTAATCCTAAGACCTCTGAAAAGGGGTATTCACTACTTTCGGCAATAATCGAGAAGAATCCGGATTATATACCTGCCTACATTCTCCTCAGGGAATATCTGCTGAGAAATTCGAGATTTGCGGAGTTTGTCTCCTGCTCACGCACACTTGCCGATAAACTGAAGAATTCGGTGGTCAGAAGAAAGGTGCTGACGGAGGCAGCAGTAATTCTCGAGGAGAAAGAGAAGGACATTGGTCAGGCTACCTCACTCTATCTGGCGGCGTTCGACCTTGCCCCCTCTGATGGCTCTGTCTTTGCAAGACTTGAATTGCTGCTCTCATCCCAGAACAGAAACGAGGAGCTTGCCTCTTTGTATCTTAAGAGGATTTCGGCTCTTTCCGATAATTCGGAAAAGTCTGCATTATATGTCAGACTGGCACGGCTTCTTGAGAAAGACAGCACCAGAATCGGTGATGCAGTATCTGCATACAAGAATGCCGTCGCACTGGACCCGTATAATGAGGATGCCCTTGTTCCGCTCTCGTCTCATCTGATAAATCTGAAGATGTTTGATGATGCAATCAATTGCCTTGGTGTCCTTGTCTCCTGTTCTAAAAATCAGGAAGTGCTCAAGAATGCATATCTCAATCTGGGAACGCTTCTTTATACCCACAGGCAGGACTATAACGGTGCACTCACGAGTTTCCAGAAGGTCATCTCGATTGAGCAGAACAATATTCCCGCACTCGAATATACCGGACTTATATATTACTCACAGAACAATTATGATTATGCTCTCAGGACATATCAGTATCTGCTCTCGATAAGTCAGGGGAGTGCAAAAAGCCTCGAATATATCTATACGATCGCCGGTATATATGAAAACAATCTCTCCAATATCGATGGTGCGGTCGAGATATTAAAGAGCGGGCTCAGAATCGACCCGACGAACGAACAGCTGCTCGGCAGACTGGTCAACCTCTGTGAGAGGGCAAACAAGATAGAGGAGCTTCTGCAGATCTATGAAAGCGTCATTTCATCGTTCCCTGAACACGAAAGGATAAATGCCATTCCGCTTATGATCAAGAAGGCAGAGATATATTCGGGAATCAAAAAAAGCCTCTCCGATGCCGAGCGGGAATTAAAGAGAGTGATTCAGATTGCCCCTAATAATATTCTGGCACATACTATGCTTGCCAGACTCTGTTCCTCCGATGCGTCGCTGTATCCGCAGGCCATAGTCGAGTACAGGACACTGATTCAGATAGACCCGTTCAATGCCGAAAATATCAGGGCACTTTCAAGGATATTCAACCAGATGCAGAACCGTGACGGGGTCTTCAATGCCATAGGAACCCTGATTGGTCTTAAGGGCGCGACCAATGATGAGGAATTTGCCTACGGAGAATCCAGACACCGTATAGAGGCAATTCAGGGAATTATGCTGAAAAATGACGATATAGACCTCTATATTGTCCATCACCGCTCAAGGGGACTCTTCAGGGAGATTCTGAGCGTGATTAATGAAGACCTGCACGATATTTTCAGTCCGTCTGTCGAAAAGTACGGGCCCGAGGTCAAGAAGACCAAGATGACGAAAAAATCAAATGACAGAATCAGGGGCAGATGCGATGATGTCGCAAGGATGCTGAGTATCGGTGAGTACAATATGTATATTGCCGACAAACAGGGTATTCAGCAGTTTGTGGAGCCTACGGACCCTCCGTCTGTTATCATAGGTGGTGATTATGTAAAACTTCCGGTAGACGAACAGAAATTCGGATTCGGCAGGATGCTCTATTTTATAGCAGACAGACAGATTGCTGCGGCATTTCTCAGCCCGGACGAGCTCAGGATTCTTGCAAACGGGATTCTCCTGCTCGTATTACCCGACAGATACAGCAGGGAAATCAAGGATGAACCATCACTTACTATGGCAAAACGGCTCTCCAAGGGACTCTCAAGGAAGAGCCGCGGAATTCTGATGAGTATGCAGGACAGAATTTCCGACCTTTTGCAACTGGATATGAAGATGTTCAGGAAGGCTTCATTTATGAGTGCTGACAGGCTGGGACTCTTTGTTACATCTTCACCTTCGGCCGCGATATCCTATATCTACCGTATTTCGTCCGGCGGGAAGCAGCTTCCTCAGAATTTCGACGGGATTGTCGATGAGTGCGGAAGGAATGAAGAAATCAGGGATATTATTTCGTACTCCGTCTCTGATGAGTTCCTGAGACTCAGGGAGAAGACCGGACTCTGTATTAAATGATGGATAAATACTGATTTTTATGGTATATCAGAAAGACAGAGACCTTTCAAAGGTTCAGAAGGAAAGGAGAAAGGAACTCAGAGTATATCTGAGGGTCTTTAAGATGAAGGTTGAAACCTCCAAAGATGTTTTTTTCGGATACGCAAAGAATATCAGCGCAAGCGGTCTGTTCGTACCGACAGTAAATCCCAAGAATGTGGGTGAGAGATTCAGGCTCAAGTTCAGGCTGCCCGGCTCCGAAAGGGAGATTATCGTCCTTGCCGAGGTGGTCTGGAACAGGTCATATTCAGATTCGGACGAGTTTGAGCCCGGTATGGGAATCAGATTTGTCGAGATATCTGACGAGGATGCCGAATCAATAAGGCAGTTTGTAAATTCGGATTCTTCAAAGGAGAAATAGATGAAAAGAAGGATACTGATTTTTCTGGTCCTGCTCCTATCGGTAGTTGTCCTTGTGTTTTATATGTCTTCCTGCGGAGGCAGCGGCTCGGCATGTGAGGACCTTCTGCACCGCGCCTGCGATTGTCTCTACCCCGATAATGCAACGCAGAGAGAGGAGTGTCACAGCAAGATCGATGACGAGGTGGCAAAGAGTCCATTCAGCGCAGACGAGGACAGCAAGTGCCAGAAGTATATCGACACCTGTAACTGTGACGCAATGAAGAGCGGGGACAAGAATGCCTGCGGGGATATACTGGATTCATTGTAATTAAAGGAGAGATTTATGAGATTTGCCTTTTTCTGTATTCTGACCTTTGGCGTAGCCTCTTACTTCTCCGATGTTTATTCCGAGGAGATAGACATCGAATCCCTTCTTAATGAGGCACAGGCCTCCTACAAGCAGATCAACGACTATACCGGAATAATGTACAAACAGGAGAGAATCGGCAAGAAGATGTATCCGAAAGAGACCATATTCTTCAAGTTTGCAAAGCCCTTTAAGGTCTATATGAAATGGATAAAGGACCCCTATAAAAACAGGGAGATGATATACGTAGAAGGCTGGAATGATAATAAGATAAGAGCACACGAGGGCGGTCTGATGGGCGTCGTCTCGGTAAATCTCGACCCTAAGGGTTCCATGGCGATGAAAGGCAACCGTCATCCTGTCACGGATATGGGGATAGGTAATCTTCTTAAGGTTGTTCAGACAAATGTAAACAGGGCAAAGAAGAACGGCGATTCCATAAGTGTCATAAAGGTCGGTGAAGAGAAGGTCTTCGGAGTCGATTCGATAAAACTCGAAGCCACGTTCCCGAAGGAGAAGGAGAAGGGTTATTATTGCTACAGGGCAGTCTTCTGGGTGGATAAAGAAAGGAAACTCCCGAACAAGATAATGGTCTATGACTGGGACGACCAGCTTGTGGAAGATTATTCATACGAAAATCTGAAATTCAATGTGGGACTTACGGATAAGGACTTCGACCCGTCCAACAAAGAGTATAATTTCTGATTTATTTATCGACAAACGGTTTGAAACATTTGCGGCATCTCGCCTCGTAACTGTCTGTTGCGCCGACGAGTATCTGCTTCTGACCGCCGCTTACTCTCTGGGTGAAGGAAGCAGGATTTCCGCATTTCATACATATTGCCAGATTCTTTGTGATATACTCTGCCTTGCACATAAGCTGGGGCATCGGACCAAACGGGTCTGCCTTATAATCCAAATCGAGTCCGGCTATTATTACCCTTATTCCGCTGTCAGCAAGCTGTTCGGCGACTCTGACAATACCTCTGTCGAAAAACTGTGCCTCGTCGATGCCGACCACATCGGTACCGAGCGGAACGAGCCTCATAATCTCCCTTGAGCTTCTTACTGCAATGGAATCAAGCTCCTGTGCAGAGTGAGAGACTATCTTCTTGCTGTGATACCGCTTGTCTATCGATGGCTTGAATATAATTACCTTCTGTTTTGCTATCTTTGCCCGCTTTAGTCTTCTGATGAGTTCCTCAGTCTTACCTGAGAACATCGGTCCGCATATCAGTTCGATCCATCCTACATCTTTTGGCTGAAGGTGCATATATTCTCCTACGGTTCAAAGTAATATGTCCCCTTGAATCTGTCATCTTCGATAATCAGTCTGGGTTTTGCTGATTCTGTCACTTCTAGTCTGCCTTTTATCTGTTCATTCTTGTAGTTCAGTATGAGTTCCGAATCGGTAACCTTATAGGTGCCGTTGTATTTGATACCCTTCAGGTCAGGGTCGAAAGGGGAATAGATGAAGAGATAATTTCCCTCCATACCCAGAAATATGAATTTTTCGTAGGCTCCCTCGCTGGTCCCTCCCTGCCACTTCCCCCACAGACCAGACTCCTTTTCCTTCTGTCTGTAAAGTTTGTTTGATGATGCAGATATCAGATTGTCGGGTGAGCCGGAAAGCTGGATATCCCTTATACATATCAGGTCGGAGTCCTTGTTGTATACATCGGATACCGAGATGACGAGTCTGTTGGTTGCAACGGGAGGAGAGAGTGCAACGGTCTTTGAGAGAAGTCCTTCGTCGATATATACCGTGTTTCTAGAAAATTCACCCACTATCTCCATCTCTTTAATGCCGCCGGCAGTTATATCCTTGTTGATTTTGGGATTGATACCGTTTTTGATGGTCATCTTTTTTATCTCGACTGCTTTGGGAAAATAGAGGATTATCTCTTCACGGCCGCCCGGGGAGTGCTCGAAGCACCACAGGGTCTTTTCATCATTGTCGAAGACATTTGAGTAATGGAACTTATAATTATCACTTTCGTCTTTTTTGTAGTCAGTCGAATACATATAGTATAGTTGGGCAGATTCTCCGGCCTGAAGGAAAAACAGAAATATTAATATCGAATAAAATACCTTTTTCATAGCTCCGAAAAATATAAACCAAAAATTTATTATTTCAACAAAAATTAATTTACGGGCAGAGTAATAATGGCATTTGGGGCGCAGGAAAATATATGACCTGTCAGAAAATCAGGCGGATTTTTTGCTTTTGACAGAGACTATTGTCTTTACATTCCCCCTGACATTGAAGTCTCCGATTACTTCGATATATTTTGGTTTCAGGCCTTTTCTGAGGTCATTGTAGATTCTGTTGATGACCGCCTCGTGGGAGATATATTCGTCCCTGAATCTGTTCAGATATAGTTTTATTGACCTGAGTTCCACAATCAGTCTGTTTGGTATGTATCTTATGGTTATGGTTGCAAAATCAGGATAACCGGACCTCGGGCAGAGACAGGTAAACTCGGGATAGGATATCTCTATCAGATACTGATTCTTCTTCTCCGGGTTCGGCCAGAATTCGAGCTGTGCTTTCTTTATCAGTTCTTCTCCGTATTTCATTTTGCACCTCCTACAGGATATTTGCCATAAGGGCGGCAAAAAGTATTATAAGACTTATTGTCTCCCACCAGATCGAATGATTGATACCTCTTGTATATTCGTATATCAGCATCAGAATGAAAACAAAAAGGAATATGTATATAAGAACCCCGCTTATTATCCGCGAGTAGAACTGGATACCTATCAGAAGTCCTTCGTCATAGGCTCTGACTGTAAACCTGATGAAATATGTTACGAGGAGAATGTCGAGAATACTTATCACAAGATAGATGGCTGTTTTGATAATCTTTTTCATATCACTTTATCTTTGAAAATCTCTCATCTTCGATTTCGCCGACTATTTCTTCTATTATATCTTCAAGGGTTATAATGCCGGCAACACCCTTTGCGTCTTTTACAAGTGCCATATGTATCTTTTTCTTCTGCATCTCACGCAACAGATTGCTGATCTTCTCTTCGCTGCTGACGAATATCGGTCTTCTAAGAATATCCTTCAGAATAAATGCCTCTGACTCAAAATATACATAATAGAAATCCCGTGCAGTCATAATACCTATAATGTTATCTTTGTGTCCTTCATATACAGGAAATCTGCTATGTCCGGTCGAAATAATCTTATCAATAATCTCCTCTTTCGGACTTCCTGCGGAAATCATATCTACGCTCTCGATACCTATCATAATATCTTTTGCCTTCCGGTCTGTAAATCCGAATATCTTTTCGATGAGTTCCTGTTCCTGCTTTTCGAGGACGCCCGAGGAGACCCCCTCTTCTATAATGAGCCTGATTTCGTCTTCGGAGATTTTGTTGTCTGAATAAATCTTCTGCTTTATCAGCAGCCTTACAATCCACTGATGAGGGATATTTATGAGGAAGATGAACGGTTTCATAATTTTCGAGAAGACATCGATGAATGACGAGGAGAGAAGCGCAATCCCCTCCGGACTCCTTGCAGCGAGGCTTTTGGGCAGCAGTTCACCGAACAGAAGAAATATAAAAGTTACGGCTATTGTGGTTGCTGCCACGCTTATTGCCTCAGCATATTCGGGATATTCCCCTAAAAACCCCGATAACAGTGGAGTGAGATATTTAACCGAGATGGTCCCGGCGATGACGGATGCAAGTGTACCGACTATTGTAATACCTATCTGGATGGTCACAAAGAATTTTTCTATATCGCTCTTGAGTTTTTCGAGTATCTTTGCGAAGGGTACCTTCTTGTTTACGAGTTCCCTGACCCGTGTCTTTCTGACGGTGACAACGGCAATTTCAGCCGCCGAGAAGAACCCGTTTACAAAGACGAGAACAGTTATTATTACAAGTTCGAGTATAAATATCATTTCAGTGACTCCGGACTGAAGGAGAGCAGTGTAATTCTGACTGTTGTACCTTCCCCTTTTTTACTGAAAATCTCGAGTTTCCCGTTCTGGGACTCGATAATCTTTCTGGAGATTGCAAGACCAAGACCCGTTCCGCTCTTCTTTGTCGTAAAGAAAGGAATAAATACCTTCTTTATATCTTTTTCGTCAATCCCGATACCTTTGTCGGTAATATCAATAAATATTTTGTCCGAACCCTCTCTTTCTCTCATAAGGACCGTCGAGAGAATCTTCCTGCCTATCGGATTCTCCTTATATACCTTTATCTCTATTTCACCTCCGTCGGGCATAGCCTCCTGAGCATTCTTCAGAATGTTTATCATTACCTGTCTGAACTGTTCGGTATCGATTTTTACAATCGAATCCTCTGATGAGTTCGAATATCTGATGGAATATTTCTGTTCCTTGTCCGATGAAAAGAGTCTGATTATCTGCCTGAGCAGATTGTCGAGGCTGACAGATGAAGATTCACCCTGATACGGACGGGAGTAATCCAGAAACTGTGTCAGAACCCTGTTGAGCCGGTCTGTCTCCTCGATTATGATTTTCAGAAATTCTGCCTCCTCCTGAGGGAGGTTGGCCGGATTCAGATACTGTGCGGCACCCTTTATTGCACCGAGAGGATTACGGATTTCGTGTGCAAGTCCGGCAGCCATCTCGCCGAGTGCCGCAAGCCTGTCCTTCTCCTTTATCCCTTCGAATATTCTGAGATTCTGAAGGGATACGGATACCTGCTCCAGAAGTTCGATGAGTTCTCCGAGTTCCTCTGCGTTAAGAGGCTCTGGGACTCCCGAATCATTGATTGCCAGAAGATAGTACATCTCGTTTTCTATGAATACCGGAAAAATTAATGAGATATCGAGCCTTACAAGTGAATTGAGGGCATCACGGGTCTTTAACTGCTGGGAGCTTTCTTCGGGGAGAGATGGCTCCTGAGAATATCTTTTTTCCATTATCTCCCTTACGATAATCTGTCTCTGTTCACTCAGCATCTCAATGAGAGAGTGGTCCATTATGTTGTCTATCCGCTCGGGTATCTGCTGGCCAAGTGCATAATGAATCCTGTAATATGTCCTTTCCTCTGACAGTATAAAAAAGGCACAGTAGTTGACCTTCTGCGATGCAAATATCTCGTCTACAACCCTTTTAAGCAGTATCTCTGCATCTATTATGGAGGATATCTCTTTACGGAGTCGTTTTATTCTTGCGGTAAAATCCCTTTTTCTGGCGGTTATATAACTGCTGATGAAGCCGGCCACATATTGTCTCAGTCGGTCGAAGACGAGTGTTATTGATATGGAGACGGCAAGCGAGTTGAGGAGCATATCCGAGGGTTTGTATGAGATGAGAATTACGAATATCCAGTATATAACCGATATAATTACCGAGATGACCAGAAGAATCAGAATCCTTGAGACAAATTCCTGTAGATCCAGCAGTTTGCCGTTCAGTACCGATTCACTGATGTAGTACAGAAAAAGTATTATAAGCAGGGCATCGGTACCCGAAAAGAGGAGAGTACTTTTTATCTTCAGGGCAAGGATAGAAAAGAATATCGACAATGTCCCGAGAACGGACAGGAGGATAATCCTTTTCTTCTGTGATCTGTTCTCCTCCCTGCTGCTGATATAGACAAGATTCATAAACGTAAATAAAAGCATACCGAACACATACGATATACTGAACCAGACAAACTCTTTGTTGTTGAATATGGGGGTCGAGAGTCCGACTATCAGAATCGGGGCAAAAATATACTGAATTGTATAAAGTTCTATGCTCAGATTGTTTTCTTCCTTTAGAAATGTGGATATCAGGAAGAGTGCTACAATCGGGAGTGGTATAAGAAGACCAATGGAGAGTCTCAGCCATATATGTGTGGATGTTTCCAGAAATATGTATTTGAAAAGAAATATTAGCGCAATGAAAAATGAAAATACGGACAGAAGTGTCTGCTGTTTGTCCCTTGTGCTTCTGAAAGAGACAGAGAGGGCCAGCGAAAAGGCAATTATTGATATTACAAGGTCAACCCTCAGTGGTTCGTTCATTACTAATACATACTATTTTTTTTAATCCGATGCAAACAGATTGGCAAATACTTTGGTGTCTCCTATAAGATTGGGAATCAGGCAGTATTCGTCGGGCTGATGGGCGGTCTCCTCGAGCGTTGACCAGACAACGGCATTGAAACCCATTCTTCTGAATGCAGCTGCCACTGTCCCCCCGCCTATTCCCATCGGTCTGGCTGTGCGGTTATAAACTTTCTTGATGGCCTTTCTGAGTCTCTCCACCGCCTCTGCATCCTCCGGTGTTGCAGGTGCCGCCTGTACTTCCTGCAAAAATTCCGTCTCCACTGTTACATTAAACTCTTTCTGTATTTCTCCGATGGTTTCCGAAATTACGGACTTTACGTCAGCAAGACTCGTTTCTGGAAGGACCCTTGCGTCGAAGCAGAAGATATCGGTCTCCGGAATCGTGTTGACATTCGGGATATTCGATTCCTTCATGGTCGGTTCGAATGTCGAGACAGGCGGGTCGAAGACCTTATTCCTCTGATTAAATTTCCTGTGTAATGCCTTATCCAGTCTGACAATCAGATTCGCCCCTGCCCTGTGGGGATTTATACCCAGATTCGGTGTGCTTGCGTGAGTCTGTTTCCCCTTTACGGTGAACTTTGTCCATAGTATCGACTTCTCCGCAACCTCTATCATAGTGCTGTCGGGCGAGCCTGCATCAGGGACGATTATGAGGTCGTCTTTTCTGAATAATCCGGGATTGTTTTTCAGGACATAGTCTATGCCGTATTTGTTGCCGGTCTCTTCATCGGAGACGAATAACAGCCCCACATCATATATCGGAGGCATACCGAGTTCAAGGATTGCCTTTACTGCAAAGATTGATGTAACGATTCCCTGCTGGTTGTCTTCCACACCTCTGCCGAATAGCTTCTCTCCCTCGATTCTGACCTCGAACGGGTCGGAACTCCATCTGCCGGGTTCACCGGCCGGTACGACATCCATATGGGACATTATCCATATTGTCTTTGAGGAATCCCTGCCTTTAAGCCTTGCAATTATGTTTGGTCTTTCCACACTCTGGTCCCTCTCGTCCTTTGCCGAACATACTTTTATCTCCGTAAACGGCATATCTTTCAGGACAGACAGTATATAATCCGCCTTTTTCTTCTCGCCTTTCCCACCGTATTGAAGGTCGAGTGCAACCCTTCTGGTGAGCTCCTTCTGCATATTGATCATCTCGTCTCTGTATTTGTCCACAATCGGCGAAATGGCGTGAGCAATCTTTACTGACATAATTTTCCCTCCTTAGCCCTTAAAGAAGTTTTTCAGTACGAAGAAGACATTCTCTTTTCTCTCTCTGAGTCTTCTGTAGAAATACGGGAACCACTCTTTGCCGTAAGGCACATAAACCCTCATATTGTATCCTTCTTTTACGAGTGATACCTGCAGGTCTCTCCTTATCCCGTAGAGCATCTGGAATTCAAAGCGGGAATTTTCGATCTTGTTCTCCTGCGAAAATCTCTTACACTCCCCGATTATTTTCTCGTCATGTGTTGCGATGCCGGGGTAGTTCCCTTCCAGAAGGAGCATCTTCATAAGTTTGATATAGTTTTCGTTGACCTGTTCCTTCTTCTGGAATGCAACGGATTCAGGCTCTTTGTATGCGCCCTTGCAGAGTCTTACTCTTATTCCCCTTCTGTTGAGTTCCTTTATGTCGTCTTCGCTTCTTAAAAGCATTGCCTGAATGACCACCCCTACATTGCCGTATTTCTCGAACAGTTTATATGTGATATCGAGGGTCCTCTGTGTGTATGCAGAGCCCTCCATATCGATTCTTACAAAGTTGTTGTTCTCTTTTGCTTTACTGACAATCCTTTCGACATTCTGAAGGCAGAAATCATCTCCCAGATCGAGCCCCATCTGGGTGAGTTTCAGAGAGACATTGGAGTTGAGTTTCTCTTTCTGAATTACATCGAGTATCTCAAGGTAGGAGTCTGCCGCCGCCTTTGCCATCTCTTCCGAACTGACATTCTCGCCCAGATGGTCGAATGTGACCATAATTCCCTTTTCGTTTAATGTCTTTATTGCAGGTACTGCCTCAATGAGTTCCTCACCTGCCACGAAACGTCTTGCAAAGATAATAAGAAAGGACATAAAAAGCCTCCTTAAAGGTCAAATCAACAGGCTTATCACTTGCTCAATTCTTCTCTCTTGTCAAGAAAACAAAGGGAGTTTGGAATTATCGGATATAGACCTGTTTTTTTTTATGGAATTTTTTTTAATATTGTATGTTAAATATTCAGTTAACTCTTAAGGAGATAAATATGTACTATCTCGGTTTTGATTTCGGTTCGGTCTTTAACAAGGCAGTTCTGACAGATGAGTCGGGGAAATTACTTCTGAGTTTTTATGAAAGGTCCAGCGACGATACTATGGTATTTGTCAACAGAGTGATAACCTCCTCGATAGAGAAGAGTGGGTCCAGAAGCTTTATTTTCGGTTTTACAGGGGTAAAATCCGGAATCGACCATCCTTTCAATAAGTTCTGCTGCGGTGAGATTGTTGCGGTTGCAAAGGGTACATCATTTCTGCACCCCGATGCGGTATCTGTCATAGAAGTAGGCGGTCATTCGCTCAAATATATTATTCTGAGTAAGGTCGAAGGAAAGAAGCGGGAGATCCTCTCTTTCTTTACAAATGAATCCTGTGCTGCCGGGACCGGCTCTTTTATTGAGCAGCAGGCAAAGAGACTGGATCTTACCATCGAGGAACTTTCCCGGATCAGTGCCTCGGCAAAAAAGTATGCAAGGATTGCAGGGAGGTGTTCTGTCTTTGCAAAGTCGGATATGATTCATCTGCAGCAGAAGGGAACACCGCTCGATGAGATAGCATACGGATTATGCGTGGCAATTGTCCGAAATGCAATGTCGACTCTTCTGAAGGGGAGTGATGTGCCTCTTCCCTCCGTAATAGCAGGGGGTTGTGCAAGAAATGACGGAATTGTAAGGGCATTTAACGAACTGATATTTGAGAAAAGAGGGGCGGATATCATAAGGTCATCTGCGGCCGGGCTCGAGGCGGCGCTTGGTTCTGCCCTGAATATGCAGGGAGAAGAGACAGAACCGGTGGATTCTTCCGGGATTGTCGAATATTTCTCCTCTGTCTTTTCTGAAAACAGGAATAAGAGGAGTGAGGGAAGGTTCAGTATACTGACTCCTCATACGAAAGAAGAGAAGTTGAGTGAACCGGAGGATGTCTTTACAGAAAAGATGGAGGGGTATCTCGGGGTTGATGTGGGTTCGGTCAGTACCGACCTCGTTGTACTGGATAAGAACCTGAAGGTAATTTCGGCGGTCTATCTTCCGACCCGGAGCAGACCCGCCGAGGCTGTATACGAAGGTATCGGGATAATCAGGTCGAGATTTAAGGGCGGACTCGATGTGCTTGGGTGCGGGACTACAGGTAGCGGAAGATATCTGGCGGCAAGACTCTTAAATGCCGATGTAATAAAGAACGAAATAACCTGCCAGACTCTGGGGGCTCTACTCTTTTTCCCAGAGGTTGATACAATATTCGAAATCGGCGGTCAGGATTCCAAATTTATCTCCGTAAAGGACGGGAATGTTGTGGATTTTCAGATGAACAAGATTTGTTCCGCAGGGACGGGTTCATTTCTGGAGGAGCAGGCGTCCGAACTCGGGATAAACATCAGGGGCGAATTTTCAGATTATGCCTTCAGGTCGAAGTCTCCTCTCGACCTTGGTTCGCGCTGTACAGTCTTTATGGAGACGGAGGTTGTAAATTCCGTAAAACAGAATCTCCCCCTTTCGGATATAACGGCAGGACTGGCTTATTCTATTGCAAGGAACTATCTGGACAAGGTTGCCCATCAGAAGAGAATCGGTAATAATATACTTTTTCAGGGCGGGGTTGCATCCAACAGGGCTGTAATTGCGGCATTCGAAAATATACTCGGCAAGAAAATCAGGGTCAATCCCTACAACAGAATATCCGGTGCAATAGGTGCGGCTTATGCTGCAAAGATAGAGACCAAGGGCAAATCTCTCTTTTGCTGGCCTGATACAGCTGAGATACCGAGACTCAGGTCCTTTGAGTGCCGTCAGTGTTCGAACAACTGTGAGGTCAATATTTTAGAGACGAAGGGACTTAAGGCCTATTTCGGTGATACCTGTGAGAAGTATACGAGCGGAGAGATAAGGGGAAAATCGGAGCCGAACCTTCCGAATCTTGCCGCAGACTATGTCGAAATGGCAAAGGAGTATTTCAGGGGATACGAGATGCGTGAGAAGAGTATAGGGATTCCTCTTGCATCTGTTATGTATTCATATCTGCCTTTCTTCTCTACATTTTTTGGTTCTCTCGGTTTGCGGCCAGTTCTGTCGGAGCCCTCCGGGGAGAAGACCCTTTCTGACGGACTAAAAAGGCTGACGATCGGAGCCTGTCTGCCCGTAAAGCTTGCGGCGGGACACCTCTCGGAGCTCATTGAGAAGAAACCCGATTTTATCTTTCTTCCTGCGATGTTTATCCTGTCGGGTGAAGAGGGAAAGAATCTCTACGCCTGTCCGTATACTCAGGCGATACCCTTTATGATCAATACCGAGGCTGAAAAGATAAAGGTGCTGAGTCCGGTAATATCTCTTTCTGATAAAAAGAAGTTTGTAAGCGAGTTTCTGCAGTTCAGAAAACTGCTCGCAACGGATGAAAAGAGTATCGAAAGGGCATATGATGCAGCCTGTGAGGCACAGAGGGATTTTGAGAACAGATACAAAAAGCATATCTCCCGTTTTACAGAGAAGGGAGGGTATAGATATATATTCGCAATACTCGGGAAGCCATATAATACCTTCGACCCCTACATTAATCTCAGCCTCTTTGAAAGACTGAGAAGAATGGGAATTCTGGGAGTACCGGCGGCGTATATGGGTCTTAATACAGAAGGGACAGAGACGAATCTGCCCTGGAAATTCTCATCTGATATCTACAAATATGCAGTCGCCCTGAGTCAGGAGAAGCGGGAGATCTATCCTGTAATTGTATCGAACTTCGGCTGCGGACCTGACGCCTTTACTTTCAAGCAGCTTGAGGATGTCCTCAAAAACCGGACCCATCTCATACTTGAGTTTGATGAGCAGAGAGGGGAGGCCGGACTGATTACGAGGCTCGAGGCCTTCTGTGACCAGATAGAACATTCGAAAAGCAGGATCTCATCGGATGCCGCTCCCCGTTTCAGAGAGAAGAAGATACGGAAGGATTTTCCTTCTCCTGAAAATGTTGAGATAGTAATACCGTATTTTGCAGATCAGGTATTTGCCTTTTCAGGACTGTTCAAGTACAAGGGATATAAAGTAAAGGTTCTTAATCTGCCGGATGAGAAGATTCAGGCACTTGGTGAAAAGTACTCTTTAGGTAAGGAGTGTCACGCCTATTCTGTCCTTCTGGGAGACCTTATAAATGTGGCGCTCGGGGTAAAGGGACTTTTGAAAGAGGTCCTCTTCTATCTGCCCGGGACACAGATTCCGTGTCTGATGCATCAGTATGGTGAAGGGATGGCGGTTTTGCTCTCCGACCTTGGTGTGGACAATGTGACGGTTCTCTTCCCGGACGGCGGGCAGCTGATCTCCGCTATGGGACTCGATGCAATGGAGCGGTATTATAAGGGTCTCTGGGCGATAGAACTGCTTGAAAAGGCTGTCTGTGAGATAAGACCGTATGAGACAGAGAAGGGACTCACTGATATGATTCACCGGACGAATCTCTCCCTTATCGAGCAGGCTATCGCCTACGGGGATATTTATGATGCACTTGATGCGGCACTGAAGAATCTCTCTCAGATAAGGACGGACAGAACTGAAAAGAGACCGCTCATAGGTGTAGCCGGAGATGTATACACAAGGGTCAATCCGGCGGCAAATTTCGACCTTTATAAAAAGATCGAAGAGGCCGGATGTGAGGTGTGGCCGTCTCCTTTTCAGATAGACCTCGTGGATTTCGGTATCTACAGAAAATTCTATAACAGCCTTTCGGAGTTTAACCTTCAGGAGTCCCTCAAACACGGTGCCCTCATTATGAAGAAGGCTATTGAGGAGTTTAAGATTTCGAGGGTAATCGACGGCCGTATCAAGAAGGCATCAGAGCCGACCTACAATGAGATGAAGCGGCTGGCCTCGAGATATGTATGGAACGAGGCGAGCGAACTCCTCTTTCTCAACATTGCAAAGATTGTTGATTTTGCCGAGAAGGGGGCGGACGGAATCATCAATGCCACCTGTTTCAACTGTATGGTAGGGAATGCCTCAAATGCAATTATCGACAGGATAAGGAAGGACTACAGCAATATACCTGTCATTACAACCGTATACTCCAATACAGATGACCCTCTGAGGGATACGATTCTGGATGCTTTTCTCCATCAGGCAAAGACCAGATTCAGAATGAAGGCTGAAAAGTAGGAGAATGGCGACGCCCAGAATCGAACTGGGGACGCGCGGATTATGAGACCGCTGCTCTACCGACTGAGCTACGCCGCCATAGTAGGGAGAGATTAGTTAAAATAAATTTTTGCTTATGTCAAATCTAATTTTTCCTTAATCAGCAATGCTGCACCGACCATCCCTGCATCATCTCCCAGCACTGCTTTGCGTATTCTGAGGACTGAACAGGACGGTGGTGTAGCGTATTTCCTGACATCCTTCATTACTGCATTCAGGAGCAAAGGCGTGTTTGAGATAGCCCCGCCGCCTATTACCACGCAATCAGGGTTGAATACCGTTACTACATTTGCGATGGCCATTGACAGCAGGTCTCTGACCTCTGTCCAGATTGATGTACAGACAGCATCCCTTGCTGCAAATCCCTTTTCCATATGCGAAAAATTGAGTCTCTCCGTACTGCCGTTTACCGATTTGTACAAAAATCCTTCCTTATCCTGATTCGCGAGTTCTATCAGCCTCTCACGTACTGAGTTGCCGCCTGTATATGCCTCGAGGCACCCCTTTGCGCCGCAGCCGCAGAGCCTCCCGCCTTCCCTGATTTTTATATGACCAAGTTCGCCTGCCACATTTGAGGAGCCGTCATACGGCTTTTTATCTATTATGAGAGCACTCCCTATTCCTGAGCCGACATATACACAGAACATATTACGGCTGTTCTTTCCGGCCCCCATTGCAAATTCGCCGTAGGAGACGGCTGTAAGGTCGTTTACTATCATAAGGGGGATATCAATATGCCTTTTCAGAAGTTTGGCAAACGGTACATCTCTCCATCCGAAGTTGGGACCTATCTTTACACTCAGTCCGTCCGGCGACAGGAGACCTGCAAGTCCGATGCAGACGCCTGACAGCCCCTTTCTGATTTCAATGCCCGACTGCATCTTTTTTATGAGTTTTGCGGTCTGATAGGATACCCTGTCCGGTTTTTTGGACGGGTCTGTCTTCTCCTTTGCGGTTTTTATGATTTTATTGTTGGCATCTATAAGTGCTACTCTTGTATTTGTCCCGCCGAGGTCAATCCCGATATAGTATTTCATAGAAAACCCCTGTTATATCTTATTCTTGAATTCGTTCAGTTTGTCCATAAACATATCTTTTATTTCATTTAATCTCTTCTCGTTCTCTGCCTCGAACCGCAGTACGAGGGCCGGCTGTGTGTTAGAAGCCCTGACCAGCCCCCAGCCGTCGGGAAATGTTACTCTCACACCATCTATGTCGATTACAGAGTAGTTCTGAGACCTGAAATAATCCTTCAGGACATCGACAATTTTAAACTTCTTCTCATCCGGCATATCGAATCTTATTTCCGGCGTGGACTTCATTTTGGGAATTTCATCTATAAGCTGGTCGAAGGTCTTTTCCGATTTTGAGAGCAGTTCTATCAGCCTCATCGAGGAGTAGATTGCATCGTCATAACCGAAATATCTGTTTGCAAAGAACATATGGCCGCTCATCTCTCCGGCCAGTTCCGCTCCGACCTCTTTCATCTTTGCCTTTATCAGCGAGTGACCGGTTCGCCACATTACGGGATTCCCTCCCGCCTTCCTTATTTCGTCGTAGAGAATCTTGGAACACTTTACCTCTGCAATAAATGTGGCTTTTGGCTTCTCCTTCAGTATCTCCTTGGCAAAGATTATCATCAGCTGGTCTCCCCAGACGATATTCCCGTTTCTGTCGACAACACCGATTCTGTCAGAATCTCCGTCATAACCGACACCGATCTCGCAGTTCTTCTCCCTGACGACCTTAATAAGGTCCTGCATTGCCTCGACGAGTGTGGGGTCGGGATGGTGGTTCGGGAATCTGCCGTCCATATCGCAGTATAGAGACTCGAATTCGATACCCATTTTTTTGAGTATCTCAATGGCAACTGGTCCCCCTGTCCCGTTTCCACCGTCGACGGCAACCCTGAATCTTCTGTTCCCCAGTTTTATGTTGTTTGTGACATAATTGATATACTTTTCTGTTACGCTCTCTTTTCTTGAACTGCCGTTTCCGGATACAAATCTTCCTGATACTGCAATCTCGTAAAGTTTCTGTATCTCCTGCCCGTAGATAGTACTCTTGCCTAAAGCCACCTTGAATCCGTTGTATTCAGAGGGATTGTGACTTGCAGTTATCATTACACCGCCTTCCGCATTCAGTTCGAAGAGCGAGAAGTAAAAAACGGGGGTTGGTACGATACCTATATCCGTTATATCAAGACCACACTCACATAACCCCCTGATAATTATCTCAGATATGTGGTCGGATGACGGTCTGCAATCTCTTCCGACAGTCAGTCTTTTTGCCCCGTTATTGGCAAGATATGTGCCGATAGCCCTCGAAAGTGTATAGACATCACCGTCTTTCAGGTCCTTTTCGACTATTCCCCTTATGTCATACTCCCTGAAAATACCTTTATTCATATAATCTCCTTTCTTCAGACAAGTCCTTTTTTGCCGGTTCTGTCCAGTTCGTCGACGACCTTCTTGACATCCTGACACTTCTCCAGTGGGGTTACGAGGATGGCGTCATCCGTTGCAATCACTGCAACCGAATTCATACCGATTACAGCGACTGTCCTGTTCTCTGACCTGACTACACAGTCCTGACAGTCAATCAGGATGTTACCTCCGATATTTACATTCCCGTAATTGTCCTTTTGCAGAATATCCCTTACGGCGCCCCACGAACCCACGTCACTCCATTTGAGGTCTGCCGGAATGACCCTTATACCCGAAACCTTCTCCATTATTCCGTAATCAATCGAAATGGACTCTATCGAAGAGAATATCTCTTTCGCCTTACCGGGTTCTTTGCCGATGATATCTCTCACCCTGAGAATAGCGTCGAGTGTCTGCGGCATAAGTCTTCCCATCTCTTCGAGAATCTTCTTTGCGGTGAACACAAATATACCCGCGTTCCAGAGATATCTGCCGGTCGAAAGATATTCTATTGCCTTTTGTCTGTTGGGTTTTTCTATAAATGCCTCGACCCCGTGGATATCTATACCGTCTATATTGGATATGAGTGCGCCTTTGCGTATATATCCGAAACCGGTTTCGGGTCTGTCGGGTGTAATACCGATGGTAATTATATCTCCTTCTCTGGCGGCCTGATAGGCGGCCTTCAGGACATTGCTGAACAGGGCTTCATCTTTTATATAGTGGTCTGAGGGAAGAACGGCAATAACAGCCTCTTCGTCCTTCCCGGAGATAATGGCGGCAGAGAGACCGATTGCGGGTGCGGTATTCTTTGGTACCGGTTCGAGAATGATGTTTGCAGCTGGGATATCGGTTATTTCTCTGCTTATAAGAGAGGAGTACTCCGGATTTGCCACAAAAAAGATATTTTTTGTATCAAAGGTCTTTTTCAGTCTGTTGTGTGTCATTTTGATGAGAGATTCAGACCTGCCGTCGATACTCAGAAACTGCTTTGGAAGTCTCTTTCTGCTCAGCGGCCAGAAACGTGTACCGGAGCCGCCGGCCATTACGAGCGCATAATAATTATTCATTGAGGTATCTCCTGAAAGTATTTACAACCAGTGCATATTTAAATTTATTCTTGTATAAAATCAAGTAAAATTAGAGTCGGGAGATATCCGGAAATATGTTAAAAATGATTATCATCACTTTGGTTCTTCAGCACTAATCTTTCCTTGGACTTTGGACTGTCGACTATGGCCCGTGGACCAAAAGAACTATGCTATCTGTGGACTGTCGACTGTGGACTGTGGACCAATATAATCAGAGTGACAAGAATAATATGTCCAGATACTGCTTTAATATTCTACCTGTCGCGCCCCAGATAATGTAACCTTTGTAATCGTAGAAATATTGTCTGATTTTTAGTCTTCCGTACTGAATATCTTCTGTCCGTGGTTTGCAGTTCAGCAGGAAGTTCAGAGGGATATTGAGTACCTCTGCGATTTCGTCGTTCGGGCAGATATCCTTCAGTATCTCCCGTCTGCCGGTAAAGAAGACAAATGGTGTAACACGGAATTTTGAGATAGTAAGGATATCATCTGTCTTCCCCAGAGATTCAGCAGCTGATAATTCTATCCCAAGTTCTTCCTTTGTCTCACGGATTGCACACTGAATAAGTCTTTCGTTTCTGTCTCTTCCGCCGCCCGGAAAAGATATCTGCCCCTGATGGTGTTTTACCTTGTCTGAGCGCAGGGTAAATAGGAGGTGATATTCACCGTCCGAGTAATTGTTTATGAGCGCAACGGCAGAACTTCTGAATCCCTTGCGGTATATTACCCTTCTGTCTCTTCTCCCGAGCTTCTCCTTTAATCTCAGAAATGTCTTCTCTGTGAGAATCATTTTGCCGGTTTTATTTTTTATTCTCGATCAGTTCTTTGATTGTGTCATAAATGATTCCGGCGGTCTTTGGCCCGAGTGACATCGATTTTTCATAGTCATAAAGAGGGTCTGTCCAGTAAGACGCCGGGAGGATATACCCGATCTCATCCATTCCTAAATTGATCTTGAACTTGTAGTCTGACGGGATAATCTTGTTTATTTCGAATCCAAGTTCCGGCAGCGATTCGCCCGGGATAGTTACGAATACGGCCTCGCCTATTCTGATGTAATGAATCTCGGTGGGAAGCGATTTGTTTACTATCTCTCTTCTGAGTATGCCGAGTTTGTGGGCGAGTTCGAAATCGGGATTCTCCACAGGCAGACTGAGTTGTCTGAATCTGTGTTCGATTATTACTATCTCCTTTGCAGATACGGAATTTGTTTCAAGACCTTTTAGTGCCGATATGGCAAGCTGAGTGCCTACTATATCCTTGAATTTTCTCTTTTCGCTTTGTTTCGCCCATTTGGAAATTCTCGGGACCACCATACCGCCGAGAGAACCCTGCGTAAAGAGCAGAACACCGTCCTGATTCTGCTCATAATATTTATACATTGCACCTGCTATGTCTGCTGATATCAGATGGTTCTCCTCATCGAGAGCCTCAATATGTATGGGATAATTTGCAAGTGTAAATATACTCTTCCCTGTTATGTCATCCGCCCTCATAAGGTACATTGTATTCTCTTTGTATCCTTCCTTTCTTATGTTCTCCTGATACCCTTCCGGCACATCGGTCTTTGCAAATTTCAGACCAGCAGGTCTTGCATTGCCGGCAGCTTCGGATGCACAGACAGCAATCTTCTCCTTGAGCCATCTGTCGTATACGGGGTCTCTGCCGTTTCTGACAGGAAATATTGAAAACGGGCCGGGTCCCCAGAGCCCCATAGTATCCGGACCTTCGTGATTGTGAATGCTCGATATTATAATCTTCTTCGAAAGATTCTCATCCTTTGAAATCATCTCCCTTACTTCTTTTATGTCGTCGTAGAAGTAACCTATCAGGTCCAGCGATATAAACAGAACAGACTCGTTGCCGTTGCTTACAAATGCACATCTGGCATAGATTGGATCCAGAACACCGGTGCTTCTTCTGCCAATATTATAGCCCGCCATATAGACCCACTTGCGTTTCGGGGGAGTTATGTCAACCTTTGATGCGCCGGCGTAGAGAATATTTTTATTCTGTGCCTTGATTCTCTTAATGGCTCTGTCGAATGCCGTACTCCCCTGATATATATCCGTCTGCCACTTCGGTTCGAGCCTGAAATCCCAGGGTACACAGAACGAGAGCAGAAGCGGGAGAAGAATAATTATGATAAACGACCTTTTCATACTTGCCTCCGGAATGCTTTATCAAATCTATATAAAAGAGGAGAATAAGTAAATAAAATAACATTAATTTTTGCCTTTATTTCTGATGTGTTATTTGAAAAATCGTAACGCTGTTTGACAAAACATCACAAATTATATAAAATGTTCTCATTATAAATAAAGATTCCTAATGATAAGCAGGAAAGCAACATATGTTTTTGCAGGTTCTATGTTTTGATATTCACGTATTTTAAAAATGCTATATGTCCGAATTTCATTAAGGTGTTCGGATTAGTCTTCTCTGGTCTGCAATTTTCATCGGGTAGTAATGAGAAGGGAAAACAATATGTAGAAAGTGGGAATTTCACAGATGGTGTATGTTTCTGGGTTTGTTAGTAACATAAGGAGGATATTATGAACAAAAGAAACATTCTGGTATTTGCAATTGTGATTCTGAATCTTTTTACTGCCGGCTGGTCAGATGTTATTGAACTCCCGAAGACGGGACAGACCAGATGCTATGATAAATCGGGTAGTGAGATTATATGTACAGGTACAGGGCAGGACGGTGAATTTCAGACAGGTTTCGACTGGTCCGGTTCACGTTTTGTGGATAATAATGACGGCACTGTATTGGATAGTCTTACCGGTCTGATATGGCTTAAGAATGCAAACTGCTTTAGCATGCAGAACTGGTCCAACGCTTTAGATCTGGTCAATAATCTTCAGGATGGTCAGTGTGGATTAACGGATGGCTCAAAGGCAGGGGACTGGCGGCTTCCGAATGTTAATGAATATGAGAGTATTGTTCACTGGGGTTATAATCAGGAGCTTTGCGGAAATACTTCCTGTGCCAGTCTGGCAGACTGGTTGAATTCGCAGGGTTTTCAAAATGTGAATCCCTATCAACGTTACTGGACATCAAATACCAGTGCCCATGATACAAACACAGCATGGACGTTTGCTCCGTGGAATGGCACAGATTATTTTTATAATAAAGGTATGAGTTATTTTGTATGGGCTGTTCGTTCGGGGCAGAACGGAACTTATGACCCAAAATATCCTATAAATATTCCCAAAACAGGGCAAACCACATCATATGCCAAGGGTGATGACGGAGATTTACAGATGGGTGTATCCTGGCCGGTTCCCCGTTTTGAAGATAATGGTAACGGAACTTTGATAGACAAGCTGACGGGGATTGTCTGGCTGAAAAATGCCAATTGCTTTGGTGCACATTTGTGGGATAATTCATTTGCTCTGGTTAGTAATCTTTCGAGCGGCCAGTGTGATCTCACTGATGGTTCGAAGGCGGGGGACTGGCGACTCCCGAACATCAATGAATTCAGAAGTCTGATGGATATCAGTAAAACCAATCCTGCACTATCGTCAGGTCATTTTTTCTACGGGATTGACAACAATTTATCTTACAGCTCATCTACTACTAATGTAGAACGGAGTAACTATGGGTTGGTAGTTCATTTAAAAAGTGGCGTAATTCATGATAGTGGTAAGGATTATCCCGCTGAAAATGGTCTTCTGCCAATCCGTGCAGGAAGATTTAGAATTATTGCTGTATCAAAGACAGGTTCGGGGACTGGGGTTGTAAGCAGCATCCCGGCCGGAATTGAATGCGGCTCAGATTGCTCTGATTCATTTTCTGTATTATCTCAGGTAAATATTATTGCAACAGCAGATAATGACTCTGTATTTGGAGGTTGGGGCGGCGATTGTGCGGCTTGCGTGAGTAACCAGAGCTGCCAGATTACAATGGACGGGCATAAAAGCTGTGAAGCCATATTTAACAAAAAGCAGATAGAAGATACAGGATACGAAATCTTCAATGACACAACAGAAGATATACCGGACATAGCGGAGGATATATCAGATGATATTTATGAAGATGTTGTGGCAGATACAGGCAGAGATACAACGGATATCCCAGATGATGCATTTGCCGATGCAGAGTCAGATGTATCCGTAAAGGATACCTCTATTGCTGATACGGGATATGATATAGCAGCAGAGGATACAAATTCCGGTAATGAAACCAGAATAAAGGAGAAAAAGGAAGGGGAAGGTTGTTCGTGCAGTACGATAGAGTAAAGCTCAGGTTCTTTTCCCAAAATACTTCTATGAATTTCGTACGATAATCATATTCAATAACAAAATATTGACCTTCCATTGAATATTTTCTCTTAGTATTATACATAAACTATTTTCTTGCTTGAAGTAAATATTGATTTAAGATTAGTCTTTATGAGAACTATTATTGGTCAGGCAATAGTTATCGACAAAAGAGATTACAAGGAGGCAGATATAAAAGTGCTTCTCTCGACCGACAGGTTCGGCCATATATATGCCATAGGGCCAAATGCAAAGAAGAGTAAGAGGAGATTTACAGGGGGTCTAAATATATTTTCGCTCCTCGAGTTTTCGGCTGACAGAAAGGGAGATTCGTATATCCTGAACGAGAGTACTCTCCTGAACGAGAATGAAACCGCCTTTTCGGGTCTGAATCCTTTTATTGCGGCTTCCTCTTTTACCGAGATTGCCTCGAGGCTCTATACCCTGAACAATCCGGACGAGACGGCATTTTACAGGCTCAGATTCAGTCTTGAGCATCTTTTCGAACAGGGAAATATAAGCCTTGTGTACAGCTTTTTGAAATCTTCGATGATAGATACAGGAGAATTTCCTGAGTTCATAAATTGTGCGGTCTGTCAGGGGAATATCGGGGGCAGAAGGATACTCTTCAATTATTTCAAGGGCGGGGTATTGTGCAATGAATGTATGAAAAAGGATGGCAGGGGGGAGAGTATCTCGCATAATCTTTACAGATTTATGCTTTCTGACGAACCTGAAACCGGTACTTTTCCGGATAATGTCATAAGACAGGGTATTTTTCTCCTTGAGAGATATCTGAGATTCAGACTTAACGTAACCTTTAAGAGTCTTCAGTTTATATGAGAGCACTCCTTGTAATACCACCGATTACGGATTTTGCGGCTCACGATATGTGGGCATCCCCTTATGGTCTGATGGTTATTGCGTCGGCATTTAAGAGATATAATATCGATTTCGATATACTCGACCTGCTTGGCAAAGATTATGTCCGTAAGGAGTACGATGACGGCCGCAGGAGATATAAAAGGACTATAATAGAATTTCCGGAAATTCTTAAAAACAAGTCGATAAAGCGGTTTTTTGCAATTTACGGGGCCGATTATGATGACATTGACAGAGAAATCTCGGGATTGAGGGCCGATTATGATTTGATTGTTTTAACTACAGCAATGACCTACTGGTATTACGGATACAAAATGCTCTATGAAAGGCTTCGCAAAAGATATCCTTCTGCTCTCTTTGCAGCAGGAGGAATTTATACTTCTCTTACCTATTCTCATTCCGGTGCAGTATTCTATGATGCCAATCTCTTTCCGAATGACAGGCTTGATGAATTCGATAATATGATATCAGAGATAACCGGAAGTTCTTTTAAGTGTTTTTCTCTGCCTTTTTCAGAATGGGAATTGCCTGATGTAGAGTCTTTTTCCTACAGGAGATATATACCTGTCCTCCTGACGAGGGGCTGCCCTTTCAGATGTACGTACTGTGCATCGAAAAATCTTGTAAGAAAGAGTGAGAGTAAGGACCCTATTCGGATTGCTGACTGGGTGATTGAACAGAGCGAAATTACGGGAATCAGAAATGTTGCCCTTTTTGATGACGCCTTCCTGTACAAGAGTGATATGATTGCAAAGCCGTTCTTGAAAAGAATAACCGATGCCAAAAAAGGGCTGAGAATCCACGCCTCCAACGGCCTTCATCCTAAATTCATAGATGAGGAGATGGCATATCTTATGAAGGAATCCGGTTTTGAGACGATAAGGCTCTCGCTGGAGAGTGCCGATGAGAAGACTATGAATGATACAGGCGGTAAGGTAAAGAGGAGTGAATATGAAAATGCCATAAGGTTACTGATGAAATGCGGGTATAATAAATCCGAACTCGGGACTTATATAATCTGTGGTCTGCCGTTTCAGACTCCGTCGGAGGTGCTGGATTCTGTAAAATATGTGGATGACACCGGCGGTGTTGTCTATCTGGCGGAGTATTCACCGATACCGGGTACTTCACTCTTTTATGAGGCATTAAAGGTTTCAAGATACGACCTGACAGAGCCATTGTGGCAGAATAACACGCTGATGTCTTACTGGAATCCCGTATTTGATGAAGATGTTCTTAATGGTATTAAGGCAAAAATTATAACAAATAGAAAAAAGCCGACGACCGGATTCGAACCGGTGACCTACTGATTACGAATCAGTTGCTCTACCTGCTGAGCTACATCGGCACGGGCTCTATTTAATAGAGTATTTTATTTTCATTGTCAAAAATAAAAAATGCTTTGCTTGATTATTGGGTTGCGATGAATTATATTCTACGGGTTATGATTTCCGCTTACTCTGACAGACTCAGGCAATCCCTTATCAGGATAACTGACAGACTGAATGCTTTCAGAAATATCCTGATACTCAGGAATCTGCTTTTTATAGGGCTTTTTGTTCTTTCGGTCTTCTTTCTCTCTGTACTGACAGCCGTATTTTCCGAAGTCTCAGCAACATATTTTATCAGATATCCCGGATACTTTGCCGTTTTTTCTCTGCTTGCTGTATTACTTTATACGGTCTTTATGATGTTTTATTATTCCGGCAGAAGACTCTTCAGGATTGTGAAGCCATACAATGAAGTTATGTATTCACATCTTCTGAGTGCATATGAGCTTTTTCTCGAAAAGAACAGGGCCTATTCTGCTGAACTTATTTCTGATTATGCCAAAAAGACTGAAGAATCACTCCTGATTTTCGGCAAAACGGGTCTTGTCTTTTCGAAACGGGTCAGGAGTATTTTATATGGTTTTCTTATCTTTAATTTTATACTCATTACCGTATCTGCCTTTAATTACCGTGAGATAAGGAATATGATTGTTTTCTCAAGACCTCAAATGACGGAGAAGGCAGGTATACTGATAGACATCGGTAAGATAAGGAAGGAATATTATTATCCCTCATATACGGGGCTTGAAAGAATAATAAAGTACGACGATAAAAGGGTTCTGGAGGGGTTGAAGGGGACTGTCGTCAGGCTGAGGGTCGATAATAAAATCAATGCGGATTATGCGCGTATAATATACGGCAGCAACCGGCTGGATATGAAGAAGGACGGATTGTATTTCGACGGTGAGGTGGGTCTTAACGAGAGCAGTTTTCTGAGGATTGATTTTTTTAAGAGCGGACTCAGGTATTCAAGCCCTGAATATAAGATAAGGATATTGTCAGACGAAAATCCGGAAATATACCTCTCAGGTCCCGAGAATATCCTCAGGGGTTCTGCCGATTCAAAAGCGGATAAGAGAATCAGTCTCTCCTATTCGGCATCCGATGATTTCGGGGTGAGCCGGATTAATATTGTGGTAGCGCTGACAGACGGTAAGGAGAAATCGTTCAGGATACAGGAGGTCGTTCCTCCGCAGAAGGAGCTGAACGGGGAATATCTCTGGGACTATGCCGAACTTTCGAAATATGTTCAGGGTGAACTGATGTTTGCTTTAGAGGCGGAAGACAATGATACGGTATCGGGTCCGAAGAAGAACAGAACCAGATTTTACAAGATAATTATTCCCTCAAACAGTCAGCACTTTGTGAAGGATATTACTGCTCTAAAGGAGCTGAGGACGGGTATGCTGCATCACCTTGCACTTAATCTTACATATACGGATATCCTGAAATATGCCCAAAGAAGGCCGGAGACGGAACTCAAAAAGGAGGTTTTTGCAAAGGTAGGGGAATTTGTCGAGAGAAGGAATAAAAAGGATACGGTAAGTATGGAATTGCAGAGGATAATCAATGAGTATAAATACCACAGCAGTTTAATCAGACCCACACTGAAACGAATTACAGGCAAGGAGAATGAAAAACCGCCCCGGCAGTTTATGCAGATTATTTCAGACGAGACAAAAATGCTCGAGAAGAATATCCTCGTACTTCAGGATATAATCGATGAAGTGGTTTATTCTATGCTCTCAGCGCTCTCGTCTGCGATTGCCGAACTCAGAAACGAACTCAAATCACTTCTGAAAAAATACGATGAGACAAAGGATGATGAACTGAGGGTCAGGATTATGGCAGTACTCGACCTGCTCGAGAAGAGTCTGAAGGAATACAGGGATATACAGTCTGAACTTACAAAGAGTTTCTCCGATGTGAATATCAACAAAGAGGCCCTAAAAAATCTCTCACAGAATGCGGATGACCTTTATAAGAGTCTCGGAGAACTGAAAGAGAATCTGGCACAGGACGAGATGGGTAAGTTCAGAAAGAGACTTGACGAGCTGGACAGTATGATATCAGAGATACAGAACGACTTTTCAGGTATGCTCTCCAATCTGTCGTCGGAGAAATATAAGGAACTTATGGATTCTCTTGAATCGATGTCATCGGATATTGACAAGATAACCGATGAGGAGAGGGGAATATCTTCAGAACTTGCAAAGCTGGAAGCAGATATAAGGAAGAGGTATTATGAGGCATTAAAGAATCTGCTCGATAAAAGGATTAAAGAGATAATTGAGATGATAGAAAGACTTGACTCCGATATTACAAGAGATGCCCATATCATCAAGAAGAAGTCAAAGGATATGGGAGAATACGAGGCGGCGGTTGAGGGACAGTCACTACTTAGAAAGCTGCCGGATATGCTGAAAAACTATCAGATATTCGAGGCGTTTTCTATCAGCAGACAGGTGGTCTCGAAGATGGAATGGATAAAGAATATTGCAACTATGTTTACAGATGATGCGGTTTATAAGAAGAAGGCTACGGAATTTTACAGGAGTTCGTCCGATATCAGGGATAAGATAAAGGAGATTGTGGACGGTTCGAAGCAGACGTTGAGTGCGGAGGAGAAAAAGAGACTTGATAAAACCCTGTCAAGACAGGAGAAGAACCAGAAAGCAATGGAGGAACTTGTATCGAAATCCCAGAAACTCTTTTCGGAGTTCGGTAATAGTTTCGAGAAATTCAATAATGATATAAATGCGGCAAAAAACAGTATGGGGCTCTCTTCTTCGTCAATGAAGAACGGTGATGTGCCGGTTGCACGTTCGAATGCAGATGACAGTATTTCGAAACTGGATGATGCCAAGAGGGAGATTTCGAAAATGAAGTCGAGACGTTCGAAGATGATGGCTCAGGGTGAAGAAGAGGAGGGAGAGGGAGAGAAGAAGAAATTCAGGACGGCTGAGGTCAAGATGCCCAGAAAAGAGGATTTCAGGCCAAAGGAGAGACTGAGGGAGGAGATACTCAAGGCCCTACAGGAGGATGAGGTAAAGGGGTATGAGGAGTTTATAAGAAGGTATTATGAGGAGATAATCAAGTGAGAGTCTTATTCCTGATGGTGTTTTCTTTTTCTGCCTATGCGTCGGAATATATTACTTTTCAGGAAGTAGATAATCTGATCGACGAACTGAGACTCGGTGAGGCCGAAAGGCTCATTGATAAAACCAGTGTACAGCCGCCGGAAAAGGCGTATCTGAGGGGAAAACTTGATTTTTACAGAGGAAGATATAAGGAGGCTTTTGAAAACTTTTCATTACTAAAAGACAGGGATTATGTGGCAAACTGCGCAATCAACGCATATAATCTTACATCCAAATTCAAAAGATATGAGACCGCTCATTTTGTCTTTCTGTATCCTGATGAAAAGGAAGAGGTCTATCTTGAATATCTGGCAGAGGGACTTGAAACGGGCCTTAAGATTCTTGCTCCGGTTTTCGGTTATGAGTCCAAGGAGAAGATAAGAATCGAACTGCTCAGTCAGCAGAGTGACCTCGAGAAGCTTACCACACTCCCTCTCGAGGCGATAGAGAAGACCAATACTATTGCGGTTACAAAATTCAACAAGATTATGATGTCTTCTCCCAGAACACAGATTGAGGGTTACGACTATGTCAATACCGCTGTTCACGAATTGATTCACTTTATGATTTCCGCAGTGACATACGAGCGGACACCGGTCTGGATACACGAGGCACTGGCGAGGTACTTCGACCACTATGCGCCCGGAAGATTGCCTGACCTGAGACCGGATACGCTATCACTTCTCAAAAACAGATATGAAAAGAAGAATCTTGTTACATTCGAGCAGATACACCCCTCTATGGCACTTCTGCCTTCGCAGGAGGATACGGCAGTGGCTTTTGCCGAGGTCTTTTTGGTCTCGGAATATCTTTACAAAAAAAACGGGGCAGGATTTGTAAAGTCCCTGCTCTCTATGCTGAGAGATAAAAAGGATATTGATTATATCTTTGAAAAGCTGGGTTTTGATTCGTTTAAGGGATTCGAGAACGAGTTCTTCAGATATCTTGCAAAGAGGATTCAGAAGTCTCAGGCTGGTGAGCATCTGTATTACGAGACCGCACCGAAGAATGGGAAGAAGAAGGAGTATCTGGGTGATGCCGTCGCAATGAAATATGTAAAGCTGGGAGATCTGCTCTTTTTAGAGAATCTGTATGAGGCGGCATATATAGAGTACGACAAGGCGTCCAAATCAGGTCCTGTCAATCCGCATATCGAAAACAGAAAGGCCTTTGCACTTATAAACGCAAAGCGGTTTAAGGAGGCATCAGAGATTCTCGAGAGGATAAAGGATGTTTATCCCGATTATTATTCCACATTTGTCAACCTCTCGAGGGCGTATCTGGCTCTTAAAGATTACCAGAAGGCGATAGATACGCTCGAAAGGGCGGTGAGGATAAATCCCTTCGACAGGGAAGTTCACCTGATGTTTCTCAGTATATTTACAGAGCAGGGTAATCAGTACGAGGCGGATAAGGTCAAGAGGAAGCTCGAAATTCTTGGCCGGAAGAATTAGGGTTTATTCGTCAGAACGGCAATATTTTCCCTGAATCTGATTCTTCTTGTGGTTTCGTCTATGTATTCGAAATCGACTCTGATGTGGGGGATTCCTGAGAGTTCAGGAAATTTATCAAACCATTCGATGATAATTACTGTGTCGTCTTTTATGTATGACTCGAACCCGGTGAGCAGAAGTTCTTCAAAGGATGAGAGACGGTATATATCCAGATGAATCAGTTTCAGTCTTTCGGCATTATACTGATTGATGATTGTGAAGGTTGGTGATTTTACATATCCGTTATATCCTAGACCTTTTGCAACGCCCTTTACGAACGCAGTCTTGCCGGAGCCGAGTTCACCGCAGAGTCCGAATATCTCCCGTCCTCTGAGAGTTTTGCTGACTTCTTCTCCGAGGGATACAGTCTCTTCGTATGTTTTGCATAAAAACTCATTCATATATCTGTGCCTTCTCCATCGCTTCTCGCAGAAAATGAGCTACATCGGTTGCAGTAAGAGGGGCTTTTATGCTCTTTGTGGCAATATCTGCCGCAAGTCCGTGAATATATACCGCCATCCTTGCCCCTTCATAGGCCGACCCCGTCTGGTATACCAACGTGCCCGCAAGCCCCGAGAGGAGGTCTCCCATTCCGCCGGATGCCATAAACTGATTCCCGCTGGTGTTGATTGTAAAGTCCCCGGACGGTTTTGCGGTAATACTTCTTGCGCCTTTCAGGACCACAACTGTGTTCAGAAGCTGTGCACATCTGATACTGTGTCCGATTCTGTCCTTTTGAATCTCCTCTTTCGGGGTATTGATAATCCGGGACAGTTCCATAGGGTGGGGGGTAATCACAACCCTTGATTCGTCGAACTTCATCTCCGATATCAGTCTCAGTGCCTCTGCGTCGAGAACGAGATACTTATCCCAGAAGGATATTACCTTTTTTGTCCAGTTCAAGACTGTATTTTCATTTGATAATCCCGGACCAATGATAAGTGAATCTATCCCGCTGAGCAGTTCACTAAGATATTCCTCCGAGTCATTATCAAAGTCAGTCTCCTCTGTCATTACCTCGGGAAAGAGTCTGGTCACTCCATTAATAACTTCTCTTTCCGAAAAGAGTGTGACAAGTCCGGCTCCTCCCCTTAATGCACCAAGAGAAGAGAGGTAGGCAGCACCGGGACGGTCTCCTGAACCTGCTATAATTCCTATGTGGCCCCCGCTGCCTTTGTGGAAATTTATATCATTTCTTCTGAGTCTTGACCTGAATATTTTCTCGTCTGTAATTTCGATATATGGGTCTGAGAGATTCGCAACCGGGAGTCCTATGTCAACAATTCTTATTTCTCCTGTAAAATCAGGTGCGGGATATGAGTAGAGACCTGCCTTTCCTCCTCCGATTGTAAGTGTAAGAGATGATTTTACTGCATCAGGAAGAGGAGAACCTGTATCTGCATTCAGACCCGACGGGATATCTACGGCGACTATCTTCTCTTTCAGGTTGAGAGAATTTATAAATGGTATCAGTGTGCTGTAAGGAGGTTTGAGGTCTGATTTCATCCCCGTGCCAAGCAGGGCATCGATAATCAGGTCCGATTCATTGGCTTCGAGTCTCAGTAATTCCGTGTCGGACGGGTCATATTTCAGTATCTCGAGAAAGGGGAACTCCGATGAGACATTTTTAAGTATCTCAAAATTCTTCCTGAAATCGGGAGTGCATTTTTCGACATCTTCTGTCAGCAGGATACTTGTATTGATCTTTTTCAGGATAAATAATCTTGCAATCACCAGTCCGTCGCCCCCGTTGTTGCCGCGGCCGAGCAGAACGAGTACTTTTTCCGGCTCAGGTCTTACTTTACATATTTCGTCGAAGAGTTTGTGTCCTGCAATCTCCATAAGTGAGTGAGAGGGGACGCCATATTTTTCGATTGTCGTTTTGTCAGATTCCCTTATCTGGTTTGTTGTATATACTCTCATCTCTTCCTCCTCCCGATTGCGACAGCAAATGCATATTCGTTGTCGTGAGATATTGAAAAGGATATTTCGTATTTTCTGAATACGCCTTTTGTCTCTCCGTAAAATGAGAGTGACGGTCTTTTGCCCGAAGAGAGACAGCATATCTCGGAAAATTTTATACCCTTTCTGTTTCCTGCAATCTTTACGAGTGCCTCTTTGAGGGCGAATCTACCGGCCAGATATTCGGCCCCCCTTCCTCTTTTTTTAAGGAATTCGTCTATCTCCTTTTGTGAAAAACACCGTTTTAAGAATGAGTTTTTCTCCTTTGAACAGATGATTTCATTTATTCTCGGGACATATACGATATCAACGCCTATAACAAAACTATTCCTCATTCTCTTTCTCTCCGGTATCCTTTACCGGGTTCTCCACTCCTGCGGGTTCTGACCCATCTTCCTGATGTGTTTCTACAGTTGTGTCGCTTTTCTCTGATTCCGAGAGCCCGAGATTCTCCTTTACAGATTTGTTGCTCTGTTCGATTCTTGTGAGCGCCTCTTCGAACTGGGATGCTGCCATCTCTTCCTGAATCTGCTCCTGCTCTTCGCTGCCTGTATCTTCATCTTTCAGAACAGCCTCTTTGCTGATTGTCTGATTCTGTAATATCTCCTGTGCTGCCTGTGTCGTCTGAACTGCGGATGCGCCGCTCTCTTCATTGATCTCCTTTGCAATCTGTTCGAGGTCCTTTAATGTCGGGAGTTCGGCAAGTGATTTCAGGTCAAAGAATTCCAGAAATTCCTTTGTCGTTCCGTAGAGGAACGGACGGCCCGGTTCATCCTTTTTGCCGACTATCTTTACAAGTTTCTTTTCGATAAGGACACGCATAGCGCCGGTTGAATCGACACCTCTTATTTCCTCGACCTCGGATTTCGTTACCGGTTGTCTGTAGGCTACGATTGCGAGGGTCTCGAGTGCAGCCCGGGAGAGTTTGAACGGCTTTACATCAATCAGTTTTTTAAGATATTCGGCGTTCTCCGGATTTGTGTATAGCTGGAATCCCCCGGCGACTTCCCTCAAAAATATTCCGCCTTTCTGGTTTTCATAGGAGACCATCATCTCTTCCAGATATTTTCTGACACCCTTTGCATCAAAGCCGTCCCCTAATACATCTGCTATATCCCTTGGGGTAACCGGACGGTCTGAAACGAAGAGTATGCTCTCGATTACGGATTTTATTCTCTGTTCGTCCATAATGTATACCTCATTTGTAATCTATGTTATCAGGTCTGAAAATGGTCTCGTCCATAATCCCCTCTCCCAGATTGGCACTTATATACAGCTCGTCATTCTGCATCTGAACAAGTTTGATGAATCTGAGCCTTGCCATCTCTAGGATTGCAAGGAACGTCACTATAATGTCTATCTTTGTCTCGTGCCTTGAGAACATATCCAGAAATCTGATATTCTCCTTCTCCTTGAAGATTTCGATCAGTTCGTAGATTCTCGATAAGACGGAGACTCTCTCGGGAGTCAGTTCGTAGGAATAGTCCCTGTTGCTCCTGTCACATATCTCTCGGTAAAGTCTGATAAGGGTTATTATATCTACGTTTTCAACCGGTACTTCGTCGGGCACGAGTTCGCTGAGTTCCCTGATATCCCTTCTTATGAAGATATCACGCATCAGCATCTTTCTTCGAGCAAGTTCGGCCCCCGCATCCCTGAACCGTCTGTATATCAGAATCCTCTCGATGATATTTTTTTCCTCCGGCAGCTGTTCCTCTTCTTCGGTAAGCGATTCATAGACAAGTGCCTTGGATTTCAGGTGGATTAGTGTGGCGGCCATTTTTAAATATTCGCTGGCGATATCGATATTCAGGCTGCGCATCAGGTCGAGATACCGGATATAGTCATCGACTATCGAGGCAACGGATATGCTGAGTATGTCTCTCTTTTTCTCCTTTACAAGGTGCAGCAGCAGGTCAAGGGGGCCTTCAAATTCCTCGAACTTGATTATGCAGGGCTGAAGGGATAATAACTCCTCGGAGTCCGTTATTCTTTCGTTGTCCTTCTCTTTTCTGTCTGACATTTTAAGCCCCTAAAACATTATTCCCATCTTTTCTCTGAGCCTGTTCAGCACACCTGAGGCATAATAAGACGCCTTTTTACTGCCCTCTCTGAGAATGTCTTTTATATAATCCTTCTGGTTTTCGATTCTGAATCTTCTTTCCCTGACAGGGGAGAGTGCGGTTGTGAGATTCCGGAAACACTCCTTTTTACAGTCCACGCAGCCCCTCTTGCCGGTGCGGCACTCGCTCTCTATCTGAGAGAGAATGTCGCTGCTGTAAATTCTGTGGTAGGCGAATATGTTGCATACCTCCGGGTGTCCCGGGTCGGATTTTTTGATTCGTGCCGGGTCGGTTATTGCATTCATAATCCTCGACTTTATCTGTTCGTCACTGTCTCCCAGAAAAATCGCATTGTCATATGATTTGCTCATCTTTCTCCCGTCGATACCCGGTATCCTTGAAAACGGGGTCAGAAGCGGAGCAGGTTCAATGAATATATCACCGTAGTAGTGGTTGACCCTTCTTGCAATTTCCCTTGCAAGTTCGAGATGAGGCAGCTGGTCTTCTCCTACCGGTACAAAATGGGCGTCGTAGAGAATTATGTCCGCTGTCTGAAGCACAGGATAGCCCAGAAAGCCGTATGTTGTAAGGTCCGCGAATTCTATGTTACTTATCTTCTCCTTGTAACTCGGAACTCTCTCGAGCCATGATATGGGGGTGAACATCGAGAGGAGCAGATGGAGTTCTGTATGCTCGGGCACCAGTGACTGGATGAAAAGAACAGATTTCCCGGGGTCGATACCTGCGGCCAGAAAGTCTATTGCAACCTGAAACGAGTTTTCGTAGACCTCTTTTGAGTTCTGATAGAGTGTTGTGAGTGAGTGGTAGTTTGCAACAAAGAAATAACAGGTGTAATCATCCTGAAGCCTGACCCAGTGCTCAAGCGCTCCGTGGTAATTCCCGATGTGGAGTTTGCCGGTTGACTGCATTCCTGAGAGAACTCTCTTTTTCATATCTCCTCCGTCAGATTGAAATACCCATCAGATGAAAGAAAAACCGTGTTAATGCAACAAAGGCCGGACCGATTATATCGCCGGCAAAGATTATTATAGCTATAAACAGGACAAATGAATATTTTTCGAGAAACTCGATGATATACATTCTGTTTTCGGGGAGTATCCCGTAGAGAATCTTGCTTCCGTCGAGGGGAGGAACCGGCAGAAGGTTGAAGAGAAAAAGGCCGATGTTTACCTGCATTGTATTAACAACCAGCAGAAAGAGTGCCCTGAAAATATGTGAACTGGTATTGGGAATCAGAAAGAGAATCATCCTTCCCAGAACAATCATTAAAACGGCAAATATGAGATTGCTTACAGGACCCGCAAGCGCAGTATACATAATTCCTTTTCTCATACTGATATTGCGGCTGAAGAAGAGCGGATTAAACGGGACTGGTTTTGCCCAGCCGAAAAACGGGAGACCTGAGAGGATTCCCATTATGGGCATAATAACAGTGCCGAGTATATCAATATGGGCAAGGGGATTTAAGGTAAGTCTGCCGAATCTCTCTGCTGTATCGTCTCCGAGTCTGTTTGAAACAAGTGCGTGTGCATATTCGTGTATTGTTATCGAAAGCAGAAGAGGTATGTAGTATGATATTACCTTAAAGAGTGTTTCCATAAGAATAGATTCAGTAGCTGAATACTGCCTTTCCGAGGATGCTCGAGAATACAAGGTTCATCCCTTTGATATCTGTCCTGTCTTTCTTTTCGAACTTTATATGGTAGAATTTTCCGAAACGGGATACTCCCGGATAGAGCAGTTTGATTTTCTGGTCGGGCTTAATCTCCTTTATCTCTGACGGATAGATTCTGAAGCCGGATGAATCTTCCATAAATATTCTCCATAGGGAATTTTTCATACTCAGGTCGTTTGCCTTGAACTCTGTAGTCGACAATACTACACAGAACTCAAAGTACTTTTTCTCTTCATCCATCTCTTTTGAGAGGAGGGTCTCTTTTTCTGCCTCCGTAAGGCTGTCTACTTCGGCTACTGAATCTACATATTTCTTCCTGATTTCCGATGAGCGGTAGATGACCTTGAAAAAGGCGCGGCTCTGAAAACCGTCGTAAATCGAGGCCTTGCGGGTCTCAGTTGCAAGTGCGCTGTGGAGATTCTTCAGCTTTCCGGAATCATACCCCACACCCGCACAGGAGAGAAAAAGTATTATTGACAGGAGTAAAACCGCAGTCTTATTCATCGCTGATAAAGTCTCTCTTTTGAAAAACCGGATATAATCTGTAACCGGCTGCCTCGACATTCTCCCTGCCGCCTTCCTCACGCTCTACAAGACAGATAATATAAGCTACCTCGAGACCTTCCTGTTTTACCCTTTCGCAGGCCTTGAGTGTTGAGCCGCCGGTGGTAACTACGTCTTCAAGTATTACGACCTTTGCCTTTTCGGGGACATTCTTCTTGCCTTCGACATAAACCTCGGTCCCGTGTCCCTTGAGTTCCTTTCTTATGATAAGGGCCGGCAGGTCCTTTTTTTCGAGAAAACTCGCATACGAGGTTGCACATACGAGCGGGTCACCTCCGAGCGTGACACCGGCTATTCCGTCGACCTTTTCGCCTATGTCTCCTATCATTTTGAGGAAGATATTCCCGATTAGAAAGAGGCCTTCCGGTGTCAGGGCCGTCTGTTTGCAGTCAATGTAAAAATTGCTCCTCCTGCCGGAGGCAAGAATTATCTCCCGTCTCTGAAAAGAGAGGGTTTTGAGTAATTCGAGTAATCTTTTTTTGTTCTCTTCGATATTCATAAAAATTCCCTTAAAAATGGCAGAGGTGATTCTACTTTGATATCATAAAATGTCAAATGAAATCTCTTGCTTTTGGGGGGGAAAATTATTATTATTCCCTACGATATGGAGCAAAAGGGCAGAAATATTATCGAGGTCTACAATCAGCTGATATTCCCTATCTGGCAGAAGAAGCATTCCAATCTGATATTGAAGCTCTTTGACAAACCCAGAGTACCGGTCAAGGCCCTCGAGATAAACTGCCGCAACGGATATCTCACCTATGAACTTGCAAAGAGGGTTCCGGACAAGAGTTCTATAATAGCAATTGACCCTTCGAGGGATATGCTGAATTTTGCAATGGAGGCAACCCTACCTTTTCAGAACGTTATCTATTTCAAGAAAGATTCCGAACTCTCCAACTTTGATAAGGGTGTCTTTGACTATGTCTTTCTTTCCAACTCCAATATAAACAAACATTCCGGAAAGAATATTGATAAAATCAAGGATTATCTGGTAGCCGGAGGGGCATTTGCGGTCACTTTTGCAAACAAGGGTGCCTTCGGGGATTTCTTCAGGCATTTTCTGGATATTGCCAGAACACTTGATGAAAATCCGTATGTGATTGCGGTTGAGGAGGCAATAAACAACCTCATCGGAGAGGACGAGATACAGCAGGTCTTCTCCTCTTTCGGACTGGATGTTATCAGGTCGGAGAAGAGGAGTGTATCCATAACATTCGAGAGCGGTGCCACAATTATGGAAATGCCGTATTTCTATTTTATCATATTGCCCCTCTTTAAATATTCTGTCTCTTCTCTTCCTAACTGGGAGGAGATTACGAACAGAATTAAGGAACTTCTCATAGAGGTACTGGAGAATCAGAGTATAACCTTGACGGCTGATATAAGTTGTGTTATCTCGTCAAAACCTGTGATTTAAAGTCAGGAGGTTTCACTTATGAAGAGAGTATTTGCATTGTTTTTCTTGGCAGCATTTTCTTTTCTGCTGTTTGCCTGCAGTGAGAAGGATGAAGAGAAGGTTCAGGAGCCGGGAATGATAAAACAGCAGGCAAAAAGCAAGGCCGGCATAAGTCAGAATGTCGTCGCCGTGGTGGGTCCGGAGGAGATTACGAAGGACGATTTTGAAAAATATGTCAATACTCTCCCGCAGGGTCAGAGGGAGTGGGCAAATTCACCTCAGGGGAAGAAGTACATCATTGACACACTTGTCAATACAAGGCTTATAGAACAGGAGTTTGCCAAACGCGGACTGGACAAGAATCCGGAGTATGTCAACAGGATAGAGAATTACAAGAGACAGCTTATGACTGAGTTCATTCAGAAGGATATCATCAAGGAAGATATCAAAATATCGGATGAAGATGCCGAGAAATATTACAAGGAACACGACAGGGAATTTAATACCCCCGAGCAGGTAAAGATTCTGGATATGGTTCTGGCTCAGGAGAAGGATGCACTGGATATAATTGCAAGATTAAAGAAGGGCGAGGATTTCGGGACGCTCGCGGCAAATCTCTCCATTGACCAGTTTACGAAGAGCCGTTCCGGTGACCTGCCGCCCTTTACACGTGAAGCAAGGCCGGATATTGCACAGGCCGCATTCTCTGCCAAGAAGCCAAACGAAATTATAGGTCCGGTCAAGACATCACAGGGATATCACGTAATAAAGTTTATCAAGAAGATACCTCCGCAGTCCCGTACATTCGAGGAGGTCAAAGAGTCCCTTAAGGCAAGACTTGCCACAATTAAGCGGAATGAGATGTATCAGAACTTCCTGAAAGGTCTGAGAGAGAGCGGGAATGTAAAACTCAACGATGAATTTATTGAAGGGAAGAAAGAGCAGACTCCACAGCAGCCTGCAAAATAATTCTCTTATGTTGTAAAAATTTTGTAATCAGGCAGGTGAAAGATGCAGCAGAAGGCAGATATTATTCTTAAGGGCGGAACAGTTCTTACGATGGACAGGGAAGAGAGGATACTTGGCAGGGCAGATATTGCTATTCTGGACGGAGAGATAAGGTATATAGGGGATAATGCATTGAGCCTCTATAATGCCTCTACTATTATTGACTGCACCGGAAGAGTGGTGATGCCGGGTCTGATAAATGCACATACCCATCTCCCAATGAGTCTGGTCAGGGGAATCGCAGATGACCTCAGGCTGGATGTCTGGCTATACGGATACATCTTTCCGGTCGAAAAGAATTTTGTCAACAAGGAGTTCTGCAGATGGGGTTCGCTCTTATCCGCACTTGAAATGATCAAGAGCGGTACTACCTGCTTCGTGGATATGTATTACTACGAGGATGTGATCGCAGGAGCGGCATCGGAGCTTGGAATGAGAGGTATATGCGGGGAGACTGTTCTGAAATTCCCGTCGCCGGATGCCATTTCCTATGATATCGGATTCAAGTATGCAAGGGCATTTATAGAGGAGTGGCACGGACACAGACTCATTACTCCCGCGATAGCACCTCACGCGCCGTATACCTGTACGCCCGACATTCTTAAAGAGGCCAGAAAGATTGCCGAGGATTACAATATACCCGTACTTATACATGTTTCGGAGACTGCCTTCGAGGTAGAGAATGCAAGGAAAGAGTGGGGAATGTCCCCTGTGGAGTATCTGGATAATCTGGGGCTTTTTGAGGCAAAAACCATTGCTGCCCACTGTGTCCATATTAATGAAAAGGATATGAAGATACTTGCAGAACATCGTGTAGGTGTGGCTCACAATCCCACGAGCAATCTGAAGCTGGCGAGCGGGATTGCCCCGGTTGCCCGTATGATAGAGAACGGAATAGATGTAGCGATAGGTACAGACGGGGCAGGCTCGAATAATGACCACGACATCATCGAGGAGATGAGGCTTACCGCTCTGCTTCCTAAAGGGATTCTGTATAATCCTACCGTCGTGCCGGCCAAAAAGGTCGTTCAAATGGCAACTATTGAAGGGGCAAGGGCTATTGGACTCGACCAGGTCATAGGTTCTGTTGAGGTGGGTAAGCGGGCTGACCTTATTACAATTGACCTGAGCGGCGTGCACAATATTCCCCAGTATAATATTCTTTCTGACAGCATATATTCGAGGATAGTCTATGCAGCAAAATCCTCCGATGTGAATGATGTCATTATTGACGGTAAGGTCATTATGCTTGACAAGAAGATTCTGACAATGGACGAGGATTATATCCTCAAGCATATCGAGTCACTTTCGGGCGAAATCACGGCATTTATGCACAAACGGGAGTCGAGTCTGGTCGATAAACTGCTTGCCATCGGAGGTATCGAGTGGAAAGAGACCTTTGAGGTGCAGGTGAAGACCCGGGTGGACGGGCCGGTCAATATCGATGAGATAATCTCGAACGAAAATATAAAACTTATAAGGAAATCTACGAGAGACCAGTTCGATACTTATCTGCTTTTTAATAATTCAACTGCCAAGATAAGATACAGGGAGGATGAAGTTACCGAAAACGGCAAACTGATAGAGACTATATATACCCTTACGCTCGTTGACCGGGCATATGAGAAGGAGTTCCCCAATTTTGTTCTTCTCTCCGGCAGCTGCTTCTCGTCGATAGCCGATAAATCACTCAGATTTTACAGGGAATATTTTCAGCCGGACAGAATATTCGAGATAAACAAGAAGAGGAAGAGATTCAGAATTCTGTACAAGGGTATAGATTTTGCCGTAAATGTGGATGAGATTACTAATCCGAAAGACGGCGGATATTTCATCGAGGTAAAGAGCCGTACCTGGTCCGAAAATGATGCCATTAAGAAAGCCGCACTGATATCTGAACTTATTCAGCTCTTCAGACTGTCAGAACAGAATCTTCTCAAAGATGATTACACAGAACTCTTTCTGGACAAATGATATCCGATAATTTCTGCCGGTATTGCTATGGATAAAAGGCCTTTTATTCTTTTAGTAATGGTTGTTGTAGGGGGTTGCACGCTCGATAAAATAAGATGCAGAACAGACAATAACTGCCCTCAGGGTATGGTTTGCGGGGAGGGGAGTTATTGTGTCGAACCGGAAGATACATCAGTAAAGACCTGCTGGACGGGTGATACAGTTTCTGTTACGGCAGGTTTGTATCATACCTGTGCCGTGCTGAAGAACGGAAGGGTTAAGTGCTGGGGGAATAGTGACAGGGGTCAGACAGGGAACGGCGGGGTTAGTGAGTTTCTGCCTGAACCTGCTTATGTAATCAGTCTTGAGTCAGAGGTTCTCTCTGTCTCGGCCGGTCTTCGTCATACCTGTGCACTGCTGAAGAACGGAGGGGTTAAATGCTGGGGAGATAATGAATACGGTCAGTTGGGGGATAACACCACTACCACTCATATCGAACCTGTCTCTGTAAGTAATCTTAATGCCGCTGTCAAACAGATTTCATCCGGTGCTTCACATAATTGTGTTCTGCTGGAAAACGGCGGGGTGAAGTGCTGGGGAAGAAATGACGTAGGGCAGATAGGAGACGGGAGTACGATTCATCAGCCTCTTCCGGTCGATGTCTCAGGTCTTAAAGAGGGAGTTGAGATGATTTCTGCAGGATATTATCATACCTGTGCACTGCTGAAAAACGGCAGCGTTAGGTGCTGGGGTGATAATTATTACGGTCAGTTAGGTGATAACACAACAATCAGCAGAAATGAGCCGGTTTCTGTAAGTAATCTGACCTTTGGTGTCAGGCAGATTTCATCCGGTGGTTCGCATAACTGCGTTCTGACGGAAAACAACGGGGTAAAGTGTTGGGGAAGAAATGATACAGGGCAAATAGGGGACGGAAGTACGACTAATCAGCCTCTTCCGGTTGATGTGTCTGGTCTCAATGCCGGGGTAGGGACAGTTATAGCAGGAGGATATCACACCTGTGCACTTATGTTGGCGGGTAGTGTTAAATGCTGGGGGGATAATGAGAACGGTCAGATAGGAATAGGCAGTACGAAAGAGGCAAGGAAACCTAATGATGTTTTCGGCCTTGAATCAGGTGTAAAGAATGTGTGTGCCGGCGAGAAACATAACTGCGCATTGCTTTCACAGGGCGGGATTATGTGCTGGGGCTGGAATGCATACGGACAGATCGGGGACGGTACAGGATTACAGAGGACAAAACCTGTGAATGTCCTGTGCAATGAGTAAATCACAGGTGCAAGATAAGGAAGTCTTTTTTGAGCTGTTTTAATATGTTTTGCAGAATACAAAAGTGCAGAATGAATTTGATATCCCTGTTGTTATCTTTCTGCCTGTACACCTGTGAGCTCGAAAAGATCAGGTGTAACAGCAGTAGTAACTGCCCAGAGGGCATGGTCTGCAGTACTGAAAAGTATTGTGTGAATCCGGAAAGTGACGCAGAAAAAGGATTGTGCGGTGGCAAAAAGATTCTCTCTGTTTCTGCCGGAAATTCTCACACCTGTGGCCTGCTCGAAAACGGTAGTGTGAAATGCTGGGGTGATAATGAATATGGGGAACTTGGAGACGGGAAGACGGCAGTCCCCGGGTCTGATCCCGTTTATGTCAGGGGATTGAAGAATACTGTCAGGGAGGTCACTGCCGGTGGTATGCACACCTGTGCGCTCCTTGAAACAGGTGAGATATACTGCTGGGGGAATAATGAACACGGACAGATAGGAGATGGAACAAGGGAAGAAAGACCGACTCCCGTTGCTGTAAAGGGGATTGAGGATGCTGTCTCTGTTTCTGCCGGAGATTCTCACACCTGCGCACTGCTGAAAAGCGGCGGAGTAAAATGCTGGGGGTATAATACGTTCGGACAGATAGGTGACGGAAGTACCGAAGACAGGATTGAACCTGTCAATGTCCAGAATCTTAGCGGGTCTGTAAAGAATATCTCATCGGGATATTTTCACACCTGTGCAGTTTTGTCTTCAGGCAGTCTTTTCTGCTGGGGATTTAATTATGCCGGACAACTTGGGGGCGGTGCAGACAAAGAAAAGCTGCCTGTTGAAGTAAACGGGCTGAATACAGAGGTTCTATCTGTCTCTGCCGGTCATAATCACACCTGCGCGCTGATGAAAAACGGCGGGGTGAAGTGCTGGGGAGCAAATTCGTCAGGACAGGTCGGGGACGGGACTATGTCAGAGCGGCGGGAACCCACTGATGTGACAGGGTTAAGCAGCGTCGTTAAGAAAATCTCTGCAGGTGGTTCGCACACCTGCGCACTCCTTGAGACAGGAGATATAAACTGCTGGGGTGATAATGACAGAGGTCAGATCGGGGATAACAGCACATCAAACAGGCCAAAACCCGTTAGAGTAGAGTGGACTGATTCCGGATTCATAGCGGTTGAGGCAGGCGGAAAGCATACCTGTGCACTGCTAAAGAGCGGCGGGGTAGTATGCTGGGGAGATAATTCAGATAAACAGGTTGGTGATACAAGTAGCAAAGACAGGGAATATCCGGTATATCTGAAATGCAGTGAATGATTTTTCTGATTGATATGATTTTGCTGCAGAATATCTTTTTGGTTATTCATTGAAAAGGGTAATCTGACAATCTGTCTGTGCCTCCTGAAAAATTGTGGGCTTATAAAAATGTTAACAATATCAATTGGTTATAACGAGGTATAACCGGCACCAATAAGGCATTTTACCTGAATTTTGAAAACTGATTTTTAGGAAGTAATGATTTTGGTATAGTCAGACAGGAAGAATCCTATAAATCCTATAAAAGACATAGTAGAGCATATAACATTGGTGTTTGATTTAGCTTTTCTGGGGTTACAGGTCTGTATGTTTTGCTAGATAGATAACGACGACTGGACAGGAAGAATATTATTCCGGTTTTATTGAGATGTGTGGAATATTACCTTGATAATTGCGTGTATCTTTTCCGGGTACTGCCATAATGCGAGCCCGAAAAGCAAAGCCACAATGTCTATATATCTCATTATGGATTTGCTTCCCGAAAAGAACATATAGATGAGGTGAAAGAGAGCAAGCAGAAATAATATAAGTCCGTTTGTGCTTGAAAGAATTTCCATAATCAGATGTATCCTTTGACTCTGCCGGCAAGTTTGTCCATCTCTGCCAGCTTATTAATAAACTCCTCGGCTCCGAGTTCCAGAGCCCTTGAAATATCCGATGGCTGGGAGGACGAGGATATAACTATAATAGGTATCTTTGAAAATTTGTCAATATTTCTTATGTGGGAAACTGGAAATACCCCAAAATTTTTCATAAATCCTCCGCAAAACTAAATCTTAGCTGG